>QGUT01000153.1 GCA_003242255.1 Bacillota bacterium | reverse complement strand
AGCGACGACCAACGAAGATCCCCTCGAAAGCATTAAGAGGGGTGCCATGAGAAAAGATCTGTTCTATAGGCTCGGGGTGGTTTATATAAAAATTCCACCCCTCAGGGAGAGGAAGGAAGATATCCTGCCCCTTACGAGGTATTTTGTCGAGAAATTTAACGAGAAATTCGATAAAAAGGTGTTGGGTATATCGGATAAAGTCAAAAAAATATTTACGGAATACGATTGGCCGGGCAACGTTAGGGAACTGGAAAACGCCATAGAAGCTGCTATGAATATGATTGGCGATGAGGATTATATCGATTTGGAACATCTACCTTTTTACATTGCGGAGAATTTCTGCAAAGCTAATAGGAAGTTCGATGATGAACAGCCCATCCAGGAGTTGCCGCTGGAGGAAACCGTGGAGAGGCTCGAGAGGGAAATGATATTGAAGGCTTTAAGAGAATATGAGGGCAACATCACTAAAGCCGCAGAAAAACTGAAAGTGAAGCGGCAGACGTTGCAGTACAAAATAAAAAAGTACAGGTTGACTGAGTTGCTGTAATAAGACGAATCCGCCCAGGAGGTGATATGGTGGGGAGGAGGCCGTGCATCGAAATTAATTTGGAAAAAATAAAGAACAATGCAAATTGTCTTGTAAATTACTGCGGAGAAAAGGGCATAGAAATAATGGGCATCACCAAGGGGGTCTGCGCCCATTTGCCGGTGGTGCGGGCAATGCTCGATGGCGGCATTAAAAAACTGGGGGATTCCCGCATTCAAAATATAATGGCCTTGCGAAAGGCGGGCATAAAAAATCCCATCTATCAGATAAGAATTCCCATGATATCGGAAGCGAAGGACGTGGTCTTTTACGCCGACGGCAGCCTCAACTCTGAAATTGAGGTGATTAAAGCTTTATCAGGAGAGGCAAAGAAATTAGGAAGAGTCCACAAGATAATATTGATGGTGGACGTGGGAGATTTAAGGGAAGGGGTGATGCCGGAAGATGCAGTAAGCGTGGTGGGAGAAATTTTAAAATTAGACGGGGTGGAATTTGAGGGCCTCGGCACCAATGTGGGCTGTTATGGGGGTATACTCCCGAGCTATGAGAACACGAAAATTCTGGTGGATCTGGCAAAAGAGATTGAGAAAAAATACGGTATTGAGGTCAAGACGATTTCCGGGGGAAATACAGCCACGATTTCCCTCCTTGAAAAAGGTAGACTGCCGGAAGGGGTAAACCAGTTGCGTGTAGGGGAAGGCATTCTGCTCGGCACCGATGTTACTAATTCCAGAAAGACCCCTGGGACGGTGGAGAATACGATGACCCTTAAAACTGAGGTAATAGAAGTTAAGGTAAAACCCTCATACCCCATTGGCGAAATAGGGCGGGACGCCTTCGGCAATATACCGGTATTTGAGGACAAAGGGCCCATGAGGAGGGCTATAGTCGCTTTAGGCAAGCAGGATTGCCGGATTGAAGGATTAAAACCGGTAGATCCCCGAATCGAAATCCTCGGCGCGAGCAGCGACCACATGATCCTCGACGTCACCCGCTGCCCCGAAGTTGAGGTCGGGGATGTCATTGAGTTTAGCATGGATTATGGGGCTATGCTGAGCCTCATGACTTCCAGTTATGTGGAAAAGGTAATCTGATCTGTGAGAAAGAAGAGCCAAAAATTTTGCGCAAAAATATTGGCTAATTTTTGCGCAAAACGGTTTGATTATATACGGTTTGATTATATAAAGTAAGGAGGCAAAAAATGAAACCTCGAAAACCTCATCTTTATGAAGCCCTCTTTTCTGTTTTAGCACTAATAATAGTCATGGGCGTAAGCTTGGTCAAGTACCGCACTGATCCTCACGTCCCCATGCTGATCGGTTCCCTCTTTGCCAGCCTTGTAGCCGTAAGACTTGGTTACAGGTGGAGCGATATCGAAAAGGCCATGATCGACGGCATCTCCCAGGCCATGCAGTCGATCATCATCCTGACTATAATCGGAATTTTGATAGGAGTTTGGATTTTAGCCGGGGTCGTCCCGACGATGATCTATTACGGACTCAACATTGTCTCGCCCAAATTTTTCTTGCTGGCCACTCTCCTCATATGCTCCATCACTTCCCTGGCCACAGGTACGTCCTGGGGGACGGCGGGTACCATAGGCATTGCCCTGATGGGCATAGGCAAGGGACTCGGAGTGCCCGCTCCGCTGGTGGCCGGAGCTATAATATCAGGGGCCTATTTTGGGGACAAGATGTCGCCGCTCTCGGATACGACCAACCTGGCGCCAGCCGTGGCTGGGACTGACGTTTTCACTCACGTAAAGCACATGATTTATACGACCAGCGTAAGTTACGCCCTTGCTGCCCTGCTGTACCTCATTATAGGTTTTAGGTACGGTTCCGGCGCCGTAGATATTTCGATGGTTAAAGAAATTCAGGCAGTTCTTGCCGACAACTTCAATATAAATCCCCTCCTCCTCATTCCACCTTTGGCGGTTATACTCTGCGTGGCTCTAAAGGCCCCGGCCATTCCGGGTATAACCCTTGGCATCATTTTAGGGGCGATAGAGGCATGTATTTTTCAAGGGGCCGATCTGGGGCAGATCCTTAACGCAGGGTATTCGGGATTTGTGAGTGAGACCGGGAATGCTTTGATCGACGAACTCCTGACCGCCGGTGGCCTTACCGCCATGATGTATTCGATTTCGCTCACCATCGCTTCCATGATGTTCGGGGGGATTATGGAAAAATCCGGGCAGCTGGAGGTCATCCTGGAGGCTCTTTTAAAGCGAGTAAAGAGCGTGGGAGGACTTATATGTTCTACAATTTTGACCTGCATCGCCAGCAATATGCTCATGCCCGAGCAGTATATTTCGATAGTCGTGCCGGGCAGGATGTACGCCAGAGCCTATACGGAAAAGGGGCTTCACCCGAAAAACCTTTCCCGGGCGCTGGAAGATGCGGGCACCCTCACCTCGGCTTTGGTCCCGTGGAACACCTGCGGTGCTTTTCTGAAGGGCGTTTTGGGGGTGCCGGCGACCGCCTATGCACCGTGGGCTTTTTTGAACTACATCAATCCTGTTGTTTCAATTATATATGGGTTTACCGGCTTTACCATAGAAAAGCTGAAAGACGACGAAAACTAATCTATTATGCCCTCCTTTTGGAGGGCTTTTTTTATGCAAAAAATTTTGCAGTTAAAAGCGTAAAAAGCCTTTTTTACGCTTTTTTAATATTGGCACAAATTTTGCTCTTTTAAAAAGATAAAAATCTGAATATGAATTACAGGGGAGTGTTCTTATGGAAAACGTAAAAGTCATAGTCTGGGGCTTAGGGGCCATGGGTGGCGGCATGGCCAGGATGATTTTAGGGAAAAAGGGCATGAAAATAACCGGAGCCATAGCTTCGAGGCCGGAAAAGGCCGGCAAGGACCTGGGAGAAGTGCTGAATCTCAACACCAAAACGGGAGTGACCGTAATCAACGAGCCGGAGAAAGCCTTGAAGCAAGACGCCGACATTGTCCTGATCGCCACATCGTCCTTTACTAGAGATGTTTTTCCTCAAATAAAGATGGCCGTAGAAAGCGGGAAAAACGTCATAACCATCGCCGAAGAGATGGCCTACCCTGCTTATCGGGAGCCCGATCTGGCGAAGGAAATTGACCGGCTGGCAAGAGAACACAACGTTACGGTGCTCGGGACCGGCATAAATCCGGGCTTCGTGCTGGACACCCTAATAATTGCGTTGAGCGGCGTGTGCATGGAGATCAAGAAAATCACGGCGAGGAGGATAAACGACCTTTCTCCCTTCGGCACGACGGTGATGCGGACTCAGGGCGTCGGAACTACCGTTGGAGAGTTCCACCGGGGTTTACAAGAAGGCACGATAGTTGGCCACATCGGTTTCCCCGAATCCATAAGCCTCATTTCCCAGGCTCTGGGTCTTGAAATCGACGAAATAAAGCAGGTGAGGGAGCCCAT
>QGUT01000152.1 GCA_003242255.1 Bacillota bacterium | reverse complement strand
ATTATATCATAACAACTTTAGACCTGAAACTGAAAATAAACACATAGTTTCCCCCGAGGTAGGAATTTGGGTATTTTTTATGTATAATATCCATAGTAATATGTACATCCGAAAAGGGGCAATCTTCCATGGAATTAAGCATAAAAATCCCAGCTGCCGTAAAAGAAATTTGTCACAAATTTAAGGCCCGAGGCTACCAGGCTTACATCGTCGGCGGCGCCATAAGGGATGCTTTGCTTGAAAGGGAAAATCTGGATTACGACATCGCCACCGACGCCCTGCCGGAGGAAATTTTGTCCTTATTCCCCCGGGCGGTACCTTACGGTAACTTCGGCACAGTTCTCCTCCTCGTAGAAGATATAAAAGTAGAAATAACCCCTTTCAGGAACGACGCACCCGGTCGAAAGCCACATTACTCTTTCGGAGGCACAATCCTTACGGACCTAGCCCGTCGGGACTTCACGATAAACTCGATGGCCTACGACCCGGTCACTTTTGAATTTGTGGATCCTTTCGAGGGCCTTCAGGACCTGAAAGCCAGGGTGATAAGGTGCACGGGGAATACCCGGCGAATCTGGGAGGACCCCCTAAGGGCTATGAGGGCTGCCCGGTTTCAGGCCCAATTAGGCTTTACCATCGAACCTTCCACCCTCTACGCCCTTAAATCCCATGCACCCCTTTTGGCGACCATATCGCGCGAAAGGATAAGGGACGAACTCTTAAAGCTCATCACGTCAGATCACCCCTTCGACGGCCTGGTGACTCTTGTCGTCACCGGGCTCATGAAGCACATAATACCCGAACTGCTGGAAGGCATGGGAATGGAGCATTACAACAAACCCAACGACGTGCTGGAGCACAACCTCCTCGCCTGCATGTACGTAAAAAATTCGCCCCACCTTCGCCTGGCGGCCCTCCTCCACGATGTGGGAAAAGCCCGGTGTGCTGTGGAAAAGGAAGGCATTCTCGAATTCCCGGGGCACCACATCAAGTCGCTGGAAATGGCAGAATCCATACTCAAAAATCTTCGGTTCGACAACTCAACTGCAAAAAAGGTCCTCCTGCTCATTGAGAATCACATGTTTTTTTACGCTCCGGACACCCCTTTAAGCGAAGCAAGACGGCTGGTGTCAAAGGTGGGGTGGGAAAACATCTACGATTTAATAGAGCTTAGAAAAGCCGACCGGCTGGCCAGCGGCTTTGAAAAAGCCGTCGGCCCCGGACTCGAGAAGCTCCTTTCGGACCTGGAAGAATTGAAAAAAGAAAAATCCGACTACCAGATCAAAGACCTCGATATATCCGGAAAGGACCTTATAGAAGAACTGGGCATCCGGCCGGGCCCCATAGTGGGGAAGCTCTTAAACCTTCTTTTGGAAAGGGTGCTGGAAGATCCCTCGTTGAACCGCCGGGAGACCCTGCTGGAAATTGCAAGAAAATATCTGGAAGGAGGAGACTTATGCGAATAGGAATTGTAAGCGATACCCACGGTAGCTCCGTTGCTTTCAAAAAAGCTCTGGAAGTTTTGGGCCGTTGCGACCTCCTGCTTCACGCCGGCGACGTGCTGTACCACGGCCCCCGAAACCCGCTGCCGGAGGGCTACAACCCGAAAGAACTGGCGGAGATAATAAACGGGTTGGAAATTCCCCTGCTCATAGCTGCCGGCAACTGCGATGCTCCCATCGATCAGATGCTAATTTCCGTCCCGATCCAGTCGCCGTACTCGATGCTGTTGGTTGACCGTAAAAAGCTCCTTTTAGCTCACGGCCATGAGATGGACGAAAAAGCTCTCGAAGGGCTGGCAAATAAGTGGAAGGTCGACATACTGGTCACCGGCCACACCCACGTAAAAGATATAAAAGTGCTGCCCGGGCTCATCCACGTAAATCCCGGCTCCTGCTCTCTCCCCAAGGACGGCGTGCCATCAGTTGCTTTGATCGAGGACAAGAAAATCCATCTCATTGATCTCAACACCGGCCAGAGCATAAAATCGGCCGAACTCGGCTGAAAAACAAAAGCCCCTAACGGACGGGGCTTTTCTTATTGCCAGTTCGTTCCTTTATTACGGGTTCAATCCTTATAGACAATTATATGGACTTAATTTATTTCGCCGACAAAGATATCAATACTGTATTCCTCATTCCGAACCTATATCCTTCCTGTAGTGCATTCCTTCAAAGGAAATTTTCGACGCGGCCCTGTATGCCCTGTCCCTCGCCTCCTCTTGGGTAGTCCCCAAAGCGGTGACGCCGAGCGCCCTCCCGCCAGCGGTGACCAATTTTCCATCTTTTAAGGCAGTGCCGGCGTGAAAGACGAATGCTCCCTCTTCTTCCGCCGCATCTATTCCCGATATTTCCTTTCCTCTCTCAAAGGTGGCGGGGTAACCTCCCGAAGCCAGGACCACGCAGACCGCCTTCTCCTCCTTCCACTGGATGTCGACTTCGGAAAGCCTTCCTTCCAGAACTTTAATTATGATATCAACCAGATCGGTGTTCAGCCTCGGCAGCACCGACTGGGTCTCGGGATCGCCGAAACGGCAGTTGAATTCGAGGACCTTCGGCCCTTTTTCTGTCAACATGAGGCCTGCGTAGAGCACGCCTCTAAAGGGAGCGCCTTCCTTCTCCATGGCCTCGAGGGTCTTCCGGATTATATTTTCTCTTACGTATTCCTCCACATCCCGGCTCAAATAGTGCGCCGGCGAAACGGCACCCATCCCTCCCGTATTGGGCCCTTCGTCCCCGTCAAAGGCCCTCTTATAATCCCGGCTGCTCTCCATGAGTTTAGCTGTCTTCCCGTCGCAGAAAGCCATCACCGTAACTTCGCGACCTTCCAGAAATTCTTCGACAACCACGCGCCTGCCGGCCTCTCCGAAAATTCCATCCTTCATCATAGCCTTGACGGCCTTTTGAGCTTCTTCCCTGGTCCTTGCCACCAAGACCCCCTTGCCGGCAGCCAGACCTTCTGCCTTAATTACAATGGGGGTGTGGCATTTTTCCAGGTACCTTAGAGCTTTCTCATAATCGTCGAACACTTCGTATTCTGCGGTGGGAATGCTGTACTTTTTCATGAGACCTTTCGCAAAAACCTTGCTCCCCTCGATCCGGGCCGCCGCTTTGTTGGGACCGAAGATTTTGAGCTTTCTTCTTTCGAACTCGTCCGCGATGCCTTCAACCAAAGGCGCTTCGGGCCCCACCACGGTAATGTCTATGCCTTCCCTTTCTGCAAAGTCCGCAATTTCTCTTATGTCTCCGGCTTCTATTTCTACACATTCGGCAAATTTTGAAATGCCCGCATTGCCGGGGACTGCATATATCTTCTTTACGAGAGGGCTCTGGGCTATCTTCCAAACGAGGGCGTGTTCCCTTCCGCCGCCCCCTATTACCAGCACTTTCATGATAGGCTCTCCTCCTTGTACAATATAATTAGCTTTAATAATGTAATTAAGGGTCATTCAAAGTTTTTTGACAACCACACAGGAATTCTGATAAAACTTAGCTAATATTTCTCGTAGCGGCAGGGGACTTCGATCTTCCTCCTTGGGAAGCTCTTTCGCTGTCCCGAAATTAAGAGTGAAGCCCCTCCTCTATGAGATGTCTCGAATGAGCACGTTGCGGATGTAGCTTGCTGCATGCCTCGAGTTACGCGCAAGGTTGAGACTTATAGAGGATTGCGGGAACCCTGCCTAATTCAGTGAAAGCGAGGATGTAAATCATGTTCTATGGCGGTATTGATGTGGCTAAACACAGTCACGAAGTATGCCTCGTAAACGACTCCGGCGATATAGTTCTTAGGATGCATCTAGATAATAACCATAAAGGGATGAATAAGCTTTTGCAGGCATTGGAAAGACTCGGTTTAAAGCCTGATGACGTAAAGTTCTGCTTAGAGGCTACCGGCCATTACTGGCTCCCTATCTACTGCTGCCTCACTAACCAGGGATTTGAACTTCATGTCATCAATCCCATTCAGTCGGATGCTTTGCGGAATCTCTATGTGCGTAAAACTAAAACCGACCAAA
>QGUT01000151.1 GCA_003242255.1 Bacillota bacterium | reverse complement strand
GCGTCATCCCCGAAAGATAGATATGAACCTGGTAGACGCCCAGCAGGCCAGAAGAATCTTGGATCGCCTGGTGGGCTACAAGATAAGTCCAATTCTATGGCGCAAGGTCAAAAGGGGACTCAGCGCAGGCAGGGTTCAATCGGCAGCGGTCCGGATGATATGCGACAGGGAAAAGGAAATAGCAGAATTTGTCCCTGAAGAATACTGGACCATCGAGGTGGAACTGGCAAAGCAGGATGGCAGTACTTTCAGGGCAAAGCTTCATTCCGCAGAAAACGAGAAGATGAGTCTGAAAAGTAAGGAAGAAGTCGAAAAAATCGTCGCCGATCTGCAAAATGAAGTTTTTGTCGTGGTGGAGGTCAAAAAGGGCGAAAGGCGCCGCAATCCTTCACCGCCTTTTACGACCAGCACAATGCAGCAGGAAGCGGCGAGGAAGCTGGGCTTTACTGCGAAAAAGACAATGATGATAGCTCAGCAGCTCTACGAGGGCCTCGATATAGAGGGCGAAGGCACCGTTGGCCTTGTGACATACATAAGGACCGATTCGACGCGAGTATCAGATCAAGCCCAAAAGGAAGCCAAAGAGTATATCTTAAAAAATTACGGTTCGGAATACGCTGGAGGTGGGGTTTCGTCGCAAAAAACCAGAAAAAACATCCAAGATGCCCATGAAGCCATAAGGCCCACCTCGGTTTTTCGCCATCCCGAAGCAATTAAGAATTCTTTAACACTTGACCAGTATAAGCTTTATAAGTTAATATGGGAAAGGTTTGTAGCGAGCCAGATGACCCCGGCCGTATACGACACCGTAGCGGCAGAAATTAAGGCAGGGACTTACGTTTTTAAAGCAACCGGTTCCATCCTCCGATTTGCAGGGTTTATGGCGGTTTATACAGAAGGGGCCGATGAAGAAACTGAAAAAGATGAAGGATTACTGCCTGACCTGGCGGAAGGGCAGGAACTGACGCTCGTGCAAATCGTGCCCGAACAGCATTTCACTCAACCCCCACCCCGGTTCACCGAAGCCATGCTGGTTAAGGCCCTGGAAGAAAAGGGCATCGGTCGCCCGAGCACCTACGCGCCAATTATAGATACCATTCAGAAAAGGGGTTATGTAAAAAAAGAAAAGGGCAGGTTTATGCCCACCGAATTGGGGCAAATCGTGACTGAAATATTAAAGGAATATTTTAGCGACATCGTGGACCTCGATTTCACCGCAGAAATGGAAAATCAGCTGGACAAAGTAGAATCGGGAGAAGAAAACTGGCAGCGAATTATAGAGAATTTCTACGGTCCCTTTCAGGAAAAGCTGAAAGTAGCCGAGGAAAAGATCGAAGAAGTAAAAATTGAGGATGAAATGACCGATGAGAAGTGCGAGATATGCGGCCGGAATATGGTGATAAAGCGGGGAAGGTACGGGAAATTCCTGGCGTGCTCCGGTTTTCCAGAATGCCGGAACACAAAACCCCTGCTGGAGCAACTCAACGTCAAATGCCCCAAGTGCGGCGGCGATGTAGTAGTTAGAAAATCCAAGAAAGGGCGGAAGTTTTACGGATGCAGCAACTATCCCAACTGCGATTTTGTGCTATGGGATCAACCTAGCGAAACCCCCTGCCCTAGTTGCGGCAGCCTGATGGTGGAAAAGACTGAAAAAAAACAAAAGGTCTTAGTATGCACAAATCCTGAGTGCGGATATAAAAAAGCGGAGGGATGAGATATGGAAAAAGTGAAGGTTATAGGCGGTGGGTTGGCTGGATGTGAAGCGGCGTGGCGCATAGCCAATATGGGATTCAGAGTGGAACTTTACGAGATGAGGCCAGTTGCGAGTACTCCGGCACATCACACCGACAAACTGGCCGAACTCGTTTGCAGCAATTCCTTTAGGTCTAATGAGCTTACCAATGCGGCGGGGCTTTTAAAGGAAGAAATGCGCCTTTTAGATTCTCTGATCATAAGAAAAGCCGAAGAACACAGCGTTCCGGCCGGGGCTGCTCTCGCCGTAGACCGGGAGAAATTTGCTTCGGCTGTGACCTCCGCTATTGAAGAGCATCCCCTGATCGAAATAAAGAGGGAAGAGGTCGTCGAAATACCGGAAGCTCCTGCGATCATAGCTACCGGACCTTTGACTTCTGAAGCTTTCTCCAAAGCCATAAGCGATTTTTTGGGTAATGAATACCTTTATTTTTACGATGCCGCCGCTCCCATCATTACCCGAGATTCCATAGATTGGAATATCGCTTTCTGGGGTTCGAGGTACAACAAAGGCGAAGAGGATTACGTGAATTTACCGATGACGGAAGAGGAATACATGGAGTTTTACAATGAACTGATCAACGCCGAAGTCCATCCCCTCAAGGAATTTGAAAAACCGGTATTTTTCGAAGGATGCATGCCGATCGAGGTAATGGCAAAGAGAGGCCCCAAGACGCTCCTTTTCGGGCCGCTGAAGCCGGTGGGTATAATAGACCCGAGGACCGGCAAGCAGCCATATGCGGTGGTTCAACTCAGAAAAGAAAATAAAGAAGGCACTCTGTTCAATATGGTAGGTTTTCAGACCAGCCTGAAGTGGCCGGAGCAGAAGAGGGTTTTTAGCAAAATCCCCGGCTTGAAAGACCCCGAGTTCGTGCGCTACGGCTTCATCCACAGGAATACGTTTATAACGAGCCCCAGGTTTTTGCATCCCTGGCTTGAAGTAAAGTCGGTTCCCGGTCTGTTTTTCGCAGGACAGATAACCGGTGTGGAAGGGTATATCGAATCGGCGGCCTCCGGAATAGTGGCTGGTATTAACATGGTTCGCCGCATGAAAGGACAAGATCCTCTTCCGTTCCCGGTGGAAACCGTGATAGGAGCGCTTTGCAATTATGTGGCTACCGCTGACCCCAAAAATTTCCAGCCAATGAAGGCCAATTTCGGGGTACTTCCTCCTCTCGAAGGAAACATAAAATCGAAAAAGGAGAGGAATCGACTTCTGGCGGAGCGTTCTTTAGAAATTTTGAAAAAATTCGTGGAAGAAAATCAGTTGAAATTATAGTTCAGTCATAATTTCAAAAAAATTTAACATATAATTTAAAAATAATTTAGAATTTAATCTTGCATAAAATCAAAGGTTGTGGTAGTATATTATTTGTTACCTGCGAGGTTGAAAGCCGTGGAATACGAGGCGATAGACAGCTTTTTAAATTACATAAGGGCAGCTAAGAACCAATCGGAGAACACCCTAAAAGCCTACGCCAACGACTTGGGGCAGTTTATTGAATATTTGGAACAAAATAAAATGTGCGAAACCAAGAGTTTGAAGGATGTAACTCACTTAGATATACGAGGTTTTCTGGCATATTTAAAGGGAAAAGGGGTCGCAAAAAAGAGCATTGCCAGGAAACTTTCAGCCTTGCGGACCTTTTTTAGGTATCTGACTGTAGAAGGAATAGTATCCGAAGATCCTACCAAAATGGTGCAAGGCATGAAACTTCCCAAGAAACTGCCGCTATTTTTATACCCCTCGGAAATAGAGGCTCTGCTTTCGGCCCCGAAAAATGACGTGCTGGGAATACGAGATAAGGCCATCATGGAGCTTTTATACGCCACCGGCGTGAGGGTCAGCGAACTTGTGTCGATAAAGCTAAAGGACGTAAACATGGGGGCTAACTTTATAATAGTGTATGGGAAGGGTTCCCGGGAGAGAATGGTGTTTTTTGGATCGAAGGCGGAGGAAAGTCTGGAACAGTATTTGAAAAAAAGCAGGCCCTATCTTGCGAAAAATGTGAGCTGCGAGTACCTCTTTCTGAACAAAAACGGGACCCAATTGACAGACCGGAGCGTTCGTAGAATAATAGATAAATATGTGAAAGAAGTAGCTTTGAACAAAAATGTCAGCCCCCACACCCTGAGGCACACCTTCGCGACCCACATGCTCAACAATGGAGCGGACCTCAAGACGGTGCAGGAGTTACTGGGGCACGTGAGCCTGTCCACGACCCAGCTGTACACTCATGTGACGAAAGATAGGTTAAAGGAAATATACGACAATTTCTTTCCCCGCGCAAAG
>QGUT01000018.1 GCA_003242255.1 Bacillota bacterium | reverse complement strand
TTCCCGCTGGGTGGAGCGCTCGCGGAAATCTGGAACAAAAACATACCTGGAGCCAACGCCACAGCCCAGAGCACGGGGGCCTCGGTAGCCAATGTTAACCTCCTGAAGGATGGAAAAGCGGAAGTGATTTTCGTCCAGAACGACATCGCCTACTACGCCTACAACGGAAGTGAGATGTTTGCCGACAACAAATACGAAGATATAAGAGGCCTTGCCATACTGTATCCCGAGACCGTCCAGATCGTGACCACTGAAAATACCGGGATAAAGACCATCTATGACCTCAAGGGCAAGAGGGTGGCCGTAGGTGCGGCAGGAAGCGGCGCTGAAGCCAACGCCAGGCAGATCCTGGAAGCCGCCGGCATTACTTATAATGACATCCAGCCCCAGTACTTGAGCTTCGCCGAAGCAGCCAACAACCTCAAGGACGGCAACGTGGATGCGGCCTTCCTGACTGCCGGATTCCCGACAGCTGCGGTCCGCGACATCGCCGCCCAGCACAAGGTCGTACTGGTAAACCTTGACGATCAGACCATTCAGAAACTCATGTCCAAGTATCCGTTCTACACCGAGACGGTAATACCGGCCAACACTTACAGCGGACAGACTGAAGATGTGCGCACCGTATCGGTAAAATCTATGCTGGCCGTGAGCGCCAAGCTGGACGAAGATTTAGCCTATCAGATGCTAAAAACCATGTACGACAATCTGGATCGCCTGATCGCTGCTCACGAACAGAGCGGAAAGCAGATTTCGCCCGATACCGGAAAAGAGGGCATGTCCATACCGCTGCATCCTGGCGCTGAGAAATTCTTCAACGAGATAGGGAAGTAAGTTGAAGGAGGAGGTTTTTGAGCATTGGAGTTACTCCAATGCTCATTTTATGAAAAACAAGAATCTAATTCCACTCCTGATCATAACATTGCTCGTTTTGCCGGCGATTTTTTTCGCTTTCTTTCGAATCGAACGGGAAAACGTCCTAATCATAGAAAACGAGCGCGATAAATCCAAAACGGTAATCGAAGCAAAGAGCGGGGAATTCGTTATTACCTTCATCCACTCCATCGAGAAAACGCCGGTTTACGAGTATTACCGGATAAACGACGACGGCACCATGACGCTCAGGGAGACCAGGTTTTATTCGCTCGGAACGGGATTGCCTTTTGATGAATACGAAGGGTTTAAAAATGAAGACGGCACCTTTGTGGTTTCGATGTCGAGGACCTTGAGGGAGATACCTTTAAGGGTCTCTCCGGTGCCTGGGCACGCAGTAATAGTCAATGGAAGGAAATTATATTTTACCGATATCGCCGAAAAGGAAGATCTCCTGACCATCTCCGCAGGCCATCGATTCAAAATTAACAGTTTGCGTGGAAGGGAGTGATTTAAATGGAGCAGAACGTAAATTTAACTGAGGATGCCGAAAAAATTGCCCAGGAAATTTTGAGAAAGGTAGACGCTGAATCCGACTACAGGGTTCTGACGGGATTCGCGGCTAAAATAATAGCGGCCATAGCCATAACTTTCTCGCTCTTTCAGCTGTACACGGCAGCTTTTGGAGTGCTGGACGCCATGATTCAAAGGTCTATTCACCTGGCTTTCGCGCTCTGCTTGATATATCTACTGTATCCCATGAAAAAGTCTTGGCCGCGAGATAGGATACATCCTGTAGATGTGGTTTTAGCCATTCTGGGAGCTGCGGCCCCGCTTTATATACCAATCTTTTATCAGGAACTGGTTCGCCGGGCGGGCACCGTAACCACCCTCGATTACATCGTGGGCCTAATAGGGATTTTTCTGGTGCTGGAAGCCGTGAGGAGAGTAGTCGGGATTCCCATGGTGATAATTGCCTCGGGCTTCATAGTGTACGCCCTGGTGGGGCGCAGTATACCCGGACCTTTCGCCCATAGAGGGGTGGATCTTCCCACTCTCGTTCAGCATCAGTTCTACACCACAGAAGGCCTCTTCGGCATACCGATAGGCGTTTCTTCCACGTTCATCTTCCTGTTCATCCTGTTCGGGGCCTTCCTTGAAAAGACGGGCTTGGGACAGCTCTTTATAGACCTGGCCAACGCTGTAGCCGGATGGGCGGCCGGAGGCCCTGCCAAAGTGGCGGTCATATCGTCGGCCCTCGAAGGCACCGTATCTGGAAGCTCGGTGGCCAATACCGCCGGGTCCGGAAGCTTTACCATCCCGATGATGAAGCGCCTCGGCTACAGGCCCGAATTCGCCGGCGCCGTAGAGGCGGTCGCATCTACCGGCGGCCAGCTAATGCCACCCATAATGGGCGCTGCAGCATTCTTGATGGCCGATTTCTTAGGAGTGGAATACCTGAGGATCATCCAGGCGGCTGTAATACCTGCGCTCCTCTACTATTTCGGTGTATGGACCCAGGTTCATTTTGAGGCTAAAAAACTGGGATTAAGGGGCATGAAGCGGGAAGAACTCCCGAAATTCAGCGTCATCATGAAGGAAAGGGGACACCTCCTGATACCCTTGCTGGCCATCATCTACCTTCTCGTGGAAGGCTACACTCCGATGAAGGCTGCCCTTTACGCCATAATCCTGGCCATCGCTTCGTCGATGATCAGGAAGAACACCCGCATAAGCTTTTACGACATAGTGAAGGGGCTGGAAGACGGCGCCCGGAGCGCATTAGGGGTGGTGGCAGCCACGGCCTGCGCCGGCATAATCGTCGGAGTCGTCACCCAGACGGGTCTGGGCCTGAAGCTGGGCTCGGTACTGGTGGACCTGGCTAACAACAACCTGTTCCTGACGCTGATTTTCACCATGATAACCTCCCTAATTCTGGGTATGGGCGTCCCGACCACCGCTAACTACGTCATAACTTCAACTATAGCAGCTCCGGCTCTGGTACTTCTGAACGTCCCGACCCTGGCAGCCCACATGTTCGCTTTTTACTTCGGAATCATCGCCGACATTACTCCGCCCGTAGCCCTGGCGGCTTTCGTAGGCGCCGGCATCGCGAAGGCAAATCCCTTCAAGACCGGTATCGAAGCGACGAAGCTGGCTATAGCGGCCTTCCTGGTACCTTACGTCTTCGTCTATAACCCGTCCATGCTGCTCATAGATGTCACAGCCGGTGACATCATTCTGATCGTCATAACTTCCATTATAGGCATCATCGGCGTAGGTTCCGCGGTATCCGGGTATTTCCTCACCCACCAGTCGTTCCTGGAGCGAATCATATTCTTCGTCGGCGGTCTTTTAATGGTGATTCCCGGTATCGAAACCGACCTCATGGGACTCGGCTTGCTCCTATTGGGTTATTTGATCCAGAGGAGGAAAGCGAAGAAATAAAAAAATACCCCCGAAAGGACGGGGGTATTTTTTTACTTCTTACACAAAAAGGTTATGCCTTCCAGGAATTTTTTTATATTTATTTTTCCACCTTCACAAGTCTTTCCCCTCAAAAAGTCCATGTGCTTTTTAACTTCTCTGAACTCGAAAAGAACCGGCGCATACTTCAAAAACTGCTCGCCTTCGAAATCTTCCATGCCCATGGCTGCTATGTTGCTCAGTGCCTTTGTGATAGCCCTCCTTATCCTCATCTCGATGGCCTTAAGGTCCGTCGATTTTTTCCGCCGGGTCTTTATGTAATATTCCTGTAAAAATCGGTATATTTCCTGGAGATTCGAAGCCGTATCCTTAAATAAATCGAAATTCTCGACCAATATCTTGATGTCTTCGCTTCCGGTTTCGCCCAGGATCCCCAGTTCCGCCAGGAGCAGATCTACCTTCGTCATCTCCGGCTTATCTTTTTCAAAACGTTCCAGCGTGCCCAGGCCCGACACAGTCTCCTTTATCTTCATAAAAGTGGTTTTGAGCTTTATCAATTCCTCTACCTTTGAAATCACGTTTACGGTTTCGGTGACGTTTATCGGCTTGTGGACAAAAAACTCGATGCCGGCCTGGTAAGCTTTGCTTATCATATCCTGGGCTTCTACCTGGGATATCATGATGAAATTAGTCGTGGCCCCTTTCCCCCTGGATTCCCGGATGACCTCTATCCCGTCCTTGGAAGGAAGAAGGAGGTCTATCAGAGCAATGTCGGGGTTCATGACGATAATCTTCTTCTCCGCTTCCTCGCCGTCAGCCGCTTCGGCTACAACCTCTCCCAGGCCGTGGTTTTCAATGATTCCTGCCAGCATCCGCCTTACGGCCCTGTCGTCATCGACCACGATAATTCTAAAATTCATTTACAATTCCTCCCGCCCGGCAACCTTTGCGAATCTACCGTCCACGGGGATTTCCAGGTCGAACCTGGTCCCCTCTCCTGCCTTCGATGCCACCCGGATCTTTCCGCCCATTTCCTCCACCAGATTTTTCACATGGGTAAGCCCCAGCCCTGTTGAAACCGACCCGTCTTCCCGCACTTTCGTGGAAAATCCGGGCTCAAAAATAAAGGGCAGGTCTTTGGAGTCAATACCGCACCCGTTGTCTTCAACCGAGAGTGCCATCCTGTCGTACTTCAGGCGGACCTTTACCTCGATTCTTCCCTCTTCCTTGTCCAAAGCTTCCAGAGCGTTGTTCATCAAATTGCTTAGTATCGAAAAAAAGGCAAAGTAATTGGTAATAATAAAATCGTTCTCCAGACGGAATCTAAATTCCACCTGCTTTTTTTGCTCCTTTATCCACCTTTCGCTGTTAGTCTTCAGCAAGGATAAAATGTCGCTGAGTTTCATGCCCCTCTCGTCCTCTTCGGGAAGCAGCTTGGAAAACCCCCTGCTGATCCTCAGGTAATCCTTTTTTATTTCGTGAATTTCTTTTGCCAGATTCAGGGCCTTTTTCCTGAGTTCTCCCGCCTCCTTTTCGTCCAGGGGGTCCTGCAGTTTACTGTATATGTCGTAGCTTTCCTTCATGGCATCTTCCAGGCCCTTGGTCGATTTATTGAGGAAAATGAGCTCTGCCTTTAGGTCCGAAAGAAGCTTCAATAGTTCGGCGTACCGCTTTTCATGCTCTTCCTTTATTATGAGGAGTTTGTACCTTTCCATCATGAGGTAAAGCGAAATGGTGATCACGCTTCGAAGGAAGCCCACCGCCACCAGCGGCGTGAAAATCTCCTGGAAATATTCGAAGTTCAACTCGCGCCTCAGCAAAAGTTCGACGAAGTTGGCGGAAACGTCCGAAAGGGCCATGACTGCTATGAAATTTACGGGATAATTTGTAAGTTTTTTTATATTTCCCAGCCTCAGAAAAACGCCGTAGGCGAGATAATAGAAAAAGGCCGGGTAATGAAGGTTTACGGCTTTCAAAAAATCATACCCGCCGACGGCATTCCACAAAAACACCCTGAAGAGAAAAACCACCGCTCCCGAAAAGGTCATCAGCATTATTTCGGGTATTTCTTCAAAATAAAGCATCAGAAAGGATATAGCTATAACACCGGCGGTGAACCTGAAAGCCGTCCCGAAAGGGTAAAAATAAACTTCGCCGATGACCGCCGTGAAGAGGGCCGCGTATAACATTTTTTTGAGGTAATATTTTTTTAAAATCAAAAAGTAGTCCTCCCGAAAAAGCTTGTCTATAAATAGTATAAAAAATAATGATACTTTAGGCAAAACTTTTTTTTACAATTATACTCTATTATTTTATATTTCTAGCTTTTAATACTTCCTCCTTCAAAAGGTCCCATATTTCCTTGTAAAGTTCTATAAATACCGGGGAAGATTTTATCAATATTATGTCTCTGGGCCTGGGAATTTTCACATCCAGCAGGGCCTTTACCTTTCCCGGCTGAGCAGTCATGACGAGGATTTTGTCCCCTAAAAGGAGCGCCTCGTCGATGCTGTGGGTTATGAATACGGTGGTTTTGCAGTTCTCTTCCCAGATACGAAGGAGCTCCTGCTGCAGGAGGAGTCGGTTTTGTTCGTCCAGGGCGCCGAAAGGTTCATCCATCAGCAGAATTTCTGGATCGCAGGCAAAGGCCCTCGCCACATTTACCCTCTGTTTCATGCCGCCGGAAAGCTGGTAAGGATAAAGGTAGGCGAAGCGCTCCAGGCCCATCTTTTTCAGGTGCTCCATAGCCACCGCGCGCCTCTCTTTTAAGGGAACTCCCCTTAACTTAAGGCCGTATTCCACATT
Organism: Bacillota bacterium; assembly: GCA_003242255.1. Taxonomy (GTDB): domain Bacteria; phylum Bacillota; class Thermosediminibacteria; order Thermosediminibacterales; family Thermosediminibacteraceae; genus Fervidicola. Next base: position 11,995 of record QGUT01000018.1, on the reverse strand, counting down.
TTCTACAACTCTCATCCAGGGAAAGATGGAGTCCCCCTGGAATACCACCGCCGTCGATGGTACTCCTGCCGCCTTAGCATTGATGTGAACTCTTCCGCTCGTCGGCTTTTCCAAACCTGCCAGAATCCTGAGCATGGTGGTCTTCCCGCAACCGCTGGGACCCACCACGCATAGGAATTCGCCGTCATTGACGGTGAGATTTACGTTTTCGAGGGCTGATACTGCCGTCTTCCCGTTAATGAAAAATTTCGTGAGGTTTTCCACTCTAATTTTCTCCGCTCCGTTCAAGGCTACACCGCCTTTCACCGCTTTTTCCACGGAATTACTATTTTTTCCAAAAAGTCCAGCAGGTATGAAAAGACGAAGCCGAGAAATGCAAGGACGATGAGAGAGCAGAACATCCTCTCTATGTCGAACATGTCGTAGGCCCGCCATATCATCCATCCCACACCGGCTTTGGCTGCGGAGAGTTCGGCGGCGACGATCAGCAGCAGGGCGGTCCCCATGCCCAATTTCAATCCGGCGAAAATCATCGGTAGAGCGCCGGGGAAGGCCACGGTGGTGTAAAACTGTATCCGGCTGGCCTTAAAACTTTTGGCCACATCGATGTAGATGGGATCTATGTTTAATACTCCTGCCATGGTGTTTATGAGCACGAGGTAGAATACGCCTATGGCTATGGTGAAGATTTTAGAACTTTCTCCGAGGCCGAAAACTATGAGGATGAGCGGCATTATTGCCAGTTTGGGTATGGGAAAGGTGACGGCCACCAAGGGCATCAGCAGAGCCCTGACCGATGGAAAAAGCCCCATGGAAAGGCCTAAGGCCACTCCCGGAATTGCCCCCGCCAGGAAGCCCAGCGCGATTCTCATGGTGCTTATCAGGGTGTGGTAGATCAGTTCCCCCGAAAGGACGAGGGGAATCAGAGTTTTGAAAATCCTCGAGGGACTGGAAAAGAGCCTGACATCGACTAACTTGAGAGCAGCCAGTGCTTCCCAGAGAAAGAGTAAAAATAAGGGGGAAAGGAAGGAGAATGTCTTCAGCCAAAATTCCTTTCCCAAACTGGCACGGTTCTGGCTCAGTCTTTCTTCAGTGGTATTCACGCCGTTTTCCCCCTTTTCATCAGAAGGAAATCCTTATTATTCATATTTCCCCAGGACGCTTAAAGCGTAGTCCACGTAACTGTGGTCCACCACATCCTCGGCTTTGAGCTGGCCGTTTATCAGGCCCTTCTTGAGGTACCAATCCAGGTCCATCTGGACTCCCTTCATCCTGACGTAGCCGTTGGGGTTCAGGCCTACTGGGAACATTTTTTCGTAAAGGGCCTTATCGGTCACCGTGGAGTACTGGGCGAGGATGGATATTATCTCATCCTTGTTTATACCTTTGAAAAAGGCGTCGTTGTAGTCGCGGATAGACTTTATATAGGCGAGCATGAACCTCTTTGCGACTTCAGGCCGCTCGATCATGCTCTTCCCGTATACCAGAAGGGCCGTCTGGGCGTCAGGGTCGTATTCGGCCGGGTCCTTCCAGGGGTCCCCTATGCCCTGTTCCACAGCCGCCGTCACAAAAGGCTCTATGAGCATTCCGCCGTCGATGCTTTTGTTGCTCATAGCTGCCACTATATCCGGGAAGGACCTTATGACCTGCAGATCCACGTCTTCAGTGGTCATGCCGCCCATGTTGAGCACCCGATCAAGGGCAATTTCATCGAGCGAAGCGGTACCTACGATGGCGAGCTTCCTACCCCTCAAATCCTCGTAATCCTTTATTTCGTCCACCAGGTCCTTCCTGATTACCAGCCTGTAATAGCCCTGGCCCGGCACGTTTACGCCCTTGTCAGCCACGATTTTTATGGGAATCCCTCTGAGCATGGCATTGAAAAGGCCCGAAGCTGTAACGGTTGCCCCCACGTCGAGCTGTCCGGCCCCCAGGGCGTTTATCATGTCCTGCCCCGTGTTAAACTGCACCGGCTCTATCTCTATCCCGAGTTCTTCGTAATAGCCCTTCGCCATGCCTATGAGTATTCCAGCGTCGGACACCGCCTGTTTCATACCCACCGTCACCTTTACCGCCGGCGAGAGGGGCCCGACTCCCGGAAAGTTGGTGGATTCCGTCTTACCCTCAACCGGAGGCTCGTGGCGCTCCTGCTTTGCCGCCTGTTTGCCGCACCCGACGGCAAAGACCGAAAGCAGCATCAAAACCACGAGTAAAAGCGCAATTTTTTTCATCTCCCCCACTCCTCTGTAAAAAATTCATCTGTTGATATAATATTTCTGAAAGCGTCAACTGGTTACACCGACATTCCGGGGCAAATAAAAACAGCCCGGTCTTTCACAAACCGGGCTGTTGTCAGCCTCTACAGATATCCTTCGGCCTTTAACAGGTCTACAGCAACTTTCAGGTCTTCGGGGGAGACCAGCACTACGGGTCCCGTGCACCCCATCCCGCTTTCCGCATATATTCCGTTTTTCCACAAAGTTTTCACGGCTTCTTCCATCTGGAGCACGTCTATGCCCGCTATCTCGGCGGTCACGGGCTTTTGGGGCGGTGGCTCGACCTTCGATTTTTCTTCCGTTTTTTCGGCCTTTTTAAGTTCCTCTACGATCTCGTAAAGTCCGGCACTCTTCAGCTTTTCGAATTCCTCCGATGCTATCTCTAAAAGATTTCCTTTCACCAGTTCCACCGCGTACCGGATGGCCCCTTCCACCACCGGAGCTCCCGAGGCCCTGGAAAGGATTAGTATAATTCTCCCGTAGCCCTCGCCGATGCCGGGACCGTATCCCCACCCCAGGGCTTCGTAGTCACCCCCTGTGGTATAGGCCGAGAGGACCTTCACCAGGATGTTGCCGGTCAGGGTATCGGTCACCATGATATCGCAGGAACCCGCCAAGAGGTCGTTGCCCCTCATTATGCACCCGCCGTCGGGCCGCAACGATCGGGCAAAATTTATTTCGTACCCATTTTCCGAAAGCCGTTTAAGGAGCCTTTCCACCTGCCGGGAGCCGTCCACGTTGAGTATACCCAATCTCGGGTTTTCGATCCCCAGGGCTTTGGCCACTATGATGCCGTAGACGGCGTTCTTCAGCATGGCCGTAACCCGGTCAGTCGCCGAGGTCCCGGTGGTCGTGGCGATAAGCAGAGGTTTTCCCCTCGCCGGTGTCACCACCCGCCCCACCGTAGAGACGCCCACGGGGAAGTTGTAATGCATGGTGACCGCCGCATCCAGTTCGCCGCTGTCCAGCATCTGCTCCATAATCCGGTGGGCTTCCTCAAGGCTACCGGCTTTCACCCATTGAATCCCCTGGCCCTCGGCCTCCCCGCCTCCGATGAGTACTACACTTACGCCGTCGAGGCTCCTGGCCGCTTCTTTCGCCGCCCCTATCAGCACCTCGGGGGGATGCTCGCTGCCGCAGACGGTCAATCCCACCTTTATTTTTTTAAAACTGCGGCCTTCCAGGGCATCGGCCAGCATATCGAAAAGTTCGGACTTATTTAAGGGCACCGGCCTCCCCCCTCGTCTTCAGGTACTCGGCAAACTCCCGGAAGGCTTCGGCCAGGTACGACGAAAGGTCGGGCAATTTTTCTTCATCTTTTGCTCCAAGGTTTTTCTCCATTATGAAGGATATGCCGTCGAAGAGGTTGGTCATGCGCCCTAAGAAAAGGCTTCCCTTGCCTATGATCATGGCTCTTTTCATGCTACCTTCCAGAATCCTCTCCCGGGCCCAGCCGATAAAGGGCACGCCGGACGGGATGTGGCCCTGGGTGGGAGCGAACCCCGGCACGCCGTGCTTCTCTATGAAGGATTCCATCTCTTCCCGCTTCAGTTCCCCTCGCTTTACCGCCAGGGCGGCGATCATCTTGTAATTGGCTTTGGGCACGTCTCCCGCCCCGGCGGGCTCGGTTATCTCGGGATTTTGGAGTTCCGGCGCGTATTTGTCCACGTCGGCAGCTTTTAATCCCAACCGGTCCAGGGGGTCGTAGACGATGCTCTGCATGACGGCCTGCGGTGCTGCACCCGAGCCTATGGTGTGCCTCCCCACCGCATCGAGCCGTATCACCGGGTTTACTCCGTCGTCGCTGCTCACCAGCACCGCAAAACCACCGAGCACGTCTTCCAAAAGGGGCATGCCCTTGGCCACGTGGTCTCTGCCGTTCATGCCTAGCTTGGCGGTGGCTCCTCCGGCCACCACCGCAACTTTACTGTACACTCCAGCCTTTACCAGGGCAGCGGCGCTTATCAGGGCATGGGTGGGACCGGCGCAAAAGCCCCGGATGTCGGCGCCGGTGGCATTACTGCAGCCGGCGATTTCGCCTATAGCCTTTGCGAAATTGCCCCCGCCCCTCTGGTTCATGTCGCCGCAGGCTTCTTCCGAACACTCTATCAGGTAATCAATTTCTTCCGGCGAAATTCCCGCGTTTTTAATGAGGTACTTCAGGGCCAGCACGGCGGAAGCCTTGGAAGCGAGGTTTTCCGCCATGACGTGGGCCGAAAGGGCTTCGTCCCGGTCGTGGGCCTTCCTCACGCATCCCACCAGGATGCCGTTTACTTTAAGTTCCACGGCGCCCTCTTCCACCAGCTTTTTTACCGCAATTTCGTCGGCCGTGTTTTTTATGCGGCCTACGTCATCCTCAGAAAAAAGCGGATGCTTCAGGAGCTTTTGTTTTACGCTTTCCGCAAACTCTTTCTCCAGAAGGACGAGGCCGAAGGTATCGGCCAGAGCCATGAGGCCGTAAAATTCGTCCTCCGGCATTATCTCGCCGTAACGCCCGAAGCGGGAACTTCCTTTTATCGGATTCTGATACCAGGGCCTTTTTATGTTTCTCAGTTCTTCAGGGGATACGTTTCCTATGTACGCCTGGTTGGGCGGATAGGATACGGCTTCCTCGTAAGTCCTCAGATGGCTTTCTGCCTTTTTTATGTATTCGGAAGCCGGGTTTTGCCTTTCTAAAAGCTGGGTGGTGCCAGCTACCATGGTGAGATCGGGCACGTGGACCAGAACGTAGCTGGCACCGGAAATCACAGCATCCTTCACCTTCAGCCCTCCTTACTCGAAGACCGTCTGCCCCTCCACGTCATGGGTCAGGGCCTTTAGCGCTTTGAGAACCAGCCTTTTTCTCAAGGCTTTTTCTTGCTCTTTGGTAAGGGCAGGATTGCCCAGGGGGTGGGGAATGGCTACAGCTGGAACTATGCGGTTCGCGCCTACCGTCAGGGAAATGGGCACTATCGTGCAAACGTGGACAGTGGGGATGCCCGCCCTTTCCAGTTCCTTTACCATCGTTGCGCCGCAACGAGTACAGGTCCCTCAGGTGGATGTGAGGATCACCGCCTGCACCCCGTCGGCGATAAGTTCCCTCGCTATTGCCTGGGCGTATTTCCTGGCATTGGCCACCGACGTTCCGTTGCCCACCGTGGCGTAATAGTACCTGTGGAGCCTTCCTATGACTCCTTCCCTTTCCAGTTCGCGCATTACGTCCACGGGCAGGACCCGGTTGGGGTCCTGGTTGGCGTAGGTGGGGTCGTAGCCCCCGTGGGCCGTCTGGAACCTTTCCGGAGTGAGGCAATCCACGCCTTCGATGTCGTACTTTCCGAACCTGGAAGCGCTGGAGGCTTCTATTTTGTCGGGATTGCCTTTGGGCACGATGCCTCCGGATGTGACCAGGGCCACCGTCGCTCTGGAGAGGTCCTTCACCGCCGGAGCGGGCGGCACCCGATCGAAATCGGGCATCGGGTATTCAGTCTCAAAGGGCTCGCCATTCAGCTTCTTAACCAGCATGTCGACGGCCCTTTTGGCCCCGCGCTCTTCGACGAAAACGTTTTTCCTTATTCCCCTCGGGATGTAACCTTCTTCGGCGGGAGTGCCCAGAGGTTCGCCTTTTACAAGTTTCAAGGCCAGCTTTGCCATTTTGGGCACCGCATCCCGCATGCCCGCCGCCGATCCGGCGGTCCGCACGATATATACGTCTTTCTTGAAGACCTCCACACCGGGGTTTTCCGGGAACATGCCGGTGACAGTCGGGATATTCAGAATTTCCCTGGCGGCCTTGCATACGCTGCCGCAGGCCATCCCGTAGCGCCCGGCATTGAAAGCAGGGCCGGCAACAAGAAGGTCGGGATCGTATTTTTTTATCCGCTCCAGGACCTCGGCTTCCGCCTCTTCCCGATGTTCGTTGAAATACGAATCACCGCAGATCACGGTGCCGACAATCTCCGCTTCCCCTGCAAAGGCGGCGTTAAAGGCAAGGCCGGGCCCCACCGGGCCTTCTCTGTCCTGAGGGGGTATGTCGGCTTTTTCCTCACCACCGAGCCCTGCGAAAAACTGGTTTATATAATGGACGACCCTGAATTTTCCCACTTTGCGCCCTCCTCTCGGGTTTCTCGGGGCGATCTATTTTTAAGCCCTGTACTTGGAGTACTGCTCGCGGTACTTTTTGACCTCTGCCGTGAGTCCTTCTACGTCCAGAACCATCTCCATGACTCCTACCTGTTCATCGTAGACCGCCGGGTCCACTGCGGCTTTTACCTCGGGCTCCACGATGTGGTATACCGCGAGCCCCAAAGATACGCCGGCTAAGGGCCCTGCATAGGTAGGATCACCGTTGGTGACCGTCTCGGCCGCAATGCCGGCCGCTTCCGGTTCAGCTCCGCCTAATATTACCACCACGTTTTCCGGACCGAATTCATCGGCCAGTTCTTTGATTCTCTTTTGGATCTCCAGATCCATAGCGCCCGCGGCTGTTCAGACGAAGCACTCGGTGGTAGAAAACACCACTTCGCCGGGGGTAGTCTTCATGCAGGCTTCTATGGCCGGACCCGGGACTCCGTCCCTGTCCCCTACGATCACTATTTTCTTTCCTTCAAACATCGTTTTCGCCTCCCTTTTATATTAAATAGTTATAGCACTCATGCGGGTAAGGCCCACTTCGGACGTAGCACCTACTATGGCCTGAAGTTCGATCTCGATGCTTCCGTCCTCCCTCAGGGACTTTTGGGAACCGCCTGCGATCACGCCAGCAGCGTCATCTAAACCTATCACTTTTTTCATCGGCGGCAGCACTATTACTTCGTTGGCGTTGCCCGCCGTCACCACCGCGTCCGCTTTGGGATGGGCGTCAGCCAGCGACTGGGATGCCCCATCCCTTCCGGCGTATTCATCGGTAATGAGCACGGTCTTTATCCCTTTTTCTTCTATCTTCCTGCAGTTCATTATGAGGTCAGTGTCCGGATTGCCGAACCCTTCTTCGGTGATGATGACGCCGTCGAGTCCCAAAAACTCGGCGAGCTTGGCCGTATAATCGGAGGAGCGCTCTTTGTCGGCTAGGGTTACGTTCTCGTTTGTTATAATTATTCCCACGAAATTTATATCAATGCCGTGGCGCCTGTATAGTTCTTCGACCACGGGGTTATTCTGATGGACGTAGGTGGTGTTCTTGTCGCAGGCGGAGACGCAGTTGCCGCTCACCACGGCTCCGTCCATGAGTTCGGTGGGATACATAAAGGTGGGGATTATTTTCTTGGCGTCTACGCCGTAGACGTACGTGTCGTGCAAAAGCCCCTGGCTTTGAAGCTGATAAACGTAAGCCACTTTGGGAAGGTCGGGATTTTCTTTTAATGCCTGAGGCAAAGGCTTTGTCTCGTAAACTTTTATTTCTTCGGGCTCTTTCTCCTTCACGCACGCAGCCAGCTGGGCCGCCACCTTAAGGCCTGCAATTCGGAGGGCTTCTTCATGCTCGTGCTGGGAAAGGCCTTCCACGGGATTGGCCACCACGACCAGGTTCACCAGCTTGGAGAAGGGGGTGTACTCAGCTCCGGGCCCGCTCATGTCTATTATCCCTTCCTGGAAGCCCACGATCCTGCCGCACGTTACTACAGCCATGCCTCTCAAGACGTGGGTCCTGCCTTCTCCGACCGTTTTTGGCTTGCCTAAGAAACCCGGGAAGACCGTTCCTTCGGTCACCTTTACCCGGGGCTCTATTACGTCCTTGACCGGGATTATCCGCACTTCTTCGCCCGGCCTTGCTATATCGAAGTCCACTTCTTTTATCCTCGGGTCTTCGAGGACGAGCTCGGAAAGTTCTTTTTTGCTCACGGTGAGCACGCCGCCCTCGTACCGGGTGGCATCGCCGAACACCACGTCCCTGACGTTAAAGTACCCGAGCTCCAGTCTCATTCTTTATCCTCCCCTATATGTTCCTTTTAATCATCTCTTCCACCATTTCGATGGTGACATCCTTCGTCACCTGGTCCACCTTTTCGCCGTTCTTGTAGATCGCCAGGGTGGGAAGCCCCAGAACTTTCTGGCTGATGGCAAGCCTCATATTTTTGGACGTATCTAGCTTGCAGAATTTAACCCGGTCGCCGTACACTTCTTCCAGCTTTTCCACCTGGGGCATCAAGGCCTTGCAGGGCTCGCACCTAGGACCCCAGAAGTCCACAAGCACCGGCTTTTCCGATTTCAACACTTCCTGCTCGAAGTTCTGGCTGTTTACCTCCAGCAAAATCGACACCTCCTTTGTTAATTTATTATTCCGCAAATAAACAAAAAAGAGAAATAAAGGGGTACACCCTTATTTCTCTCTGTCATCTACCTGAGAGATTCTTTCCCGAATTTTGAAAAATTCGGGAAATTGCCCCGTCGGTGCCTTTAGGCTCTCCAGAGGCATGTCCGGATGCGGTCCTTTTGCCTGAGAGTTTCGCGGTCCCTGCCGCTTTCCCCTTCGGCGTCCCTCAAGGGATCTCTCCCACACCCTTCATCCAACAACTTATTCAGTTATTAACAATTTTTTTCCCTGATTAATTATATTATTAATTTTTTCAATAGGCAACATGGATTTTAATTATAACTATATTTTTATCAAGTTGCTTGTGCTCAAAACTTTTTGAATAAAATGGAAATCCATGTCGCACACAAATAATCAGTCCAGCCTGCTTCTTCATGAATGTAGTAATCTTTAGATGTTTGTCCTTTTATCAAAGGGTTATAGTTGTCAAAAAGTTGATTTAAAGGTCTATACCTGCAATCAGCTATTTGCTGCTTTCGAATGCAATCGACTAGTGTAAATCGTAAAAAAATTATATCAATTTTGGCATGAGATGTAAAGATTACGAGCTCTTCGAGCCTTTGAGTTCCATCAAAAAGGCCAATATTTCCTCAAACACGGAAGTATTGAGGGAATAAAATATGTGGTGCCCCCTTTTTTCGTCCACGATCATGCCCGCCTCTTTCAGGACGCTTAAGTGATGGGATATGGTCGGCCAAGACACATCGAACTTCTCGGCTATCTCGCCTGCGGTCATATCCTTTTCTCTCAGCAGGAAGAGGATTTTCCTTCGCACGGGATCGGAAAGGGCTTTGAAGGCAGAACTCAAACTCATATCGTTTCCCTTCTTTTATTTTTGATTTTTTATTCTTCTAAAGAGCAAATAAGAATAGACGAACCCAAAGATAGTAACGGCGAAGATCGATCCCATGCCGAGGAAGAACCCTATCTCTTCTTTTAAAAAAAGGCTTAAGATCCAGACAAAACCGGCGGCGACCCAAAGAGGCCCGGAAATCCGGTGAGTCTTATTCCACACCTCTTCGTTTGCCAGGGTCCACGGGGTCTTTATGCCGAAAGTGTAATTGTGCCGTATCTTTCCCATATAATTTCCGAGGAAAACGAACATCAGGCCCATTATCAGCATCATCAGTTTGCCGATGGAAATGGGAACTCCTATCGCATACAATGTCGTGGCTATATACAAGGTGGAAAAGATCAGAACCAATATGACCCTAAAAACTTCGTAAACGCTTCTGAATTTTTCGTAGCTTTCCGGCTTCGGATCTATGACCGGTGCGATCGAAAGAAGCAGGTAAATTCCCAAAACCATCGTAGGCAAGAAGACAATATGGGCAGTCTTGGACATGTACCCATCCACCTGGCCGGAAATGTTCCAGTGGGAAGGCACCATGTCGGGCAGTCTGGGATACACTGCAATTCCGACGATGTAAAGCGAAGCTATAAGGCCCAGCAAGAGCCAGTTTACAGGAAGGGCGGACCTTTTCTTTTCACCCATTCCAATCACCCCTTTTTTTATTTTGATGATTATCTAAATATAGTATAGCAAAAAATAAAAGGAATTGCTACTTACGTTCTTTATGCTAAAGCGGAAAAGGTGCCGGGAATTCTAAGGAAAAAACTAGAAACCAAGGGGGCTCCCCCTTTCTGAGGCGCGTAAAATAAGGTATTCTAACGCAATACTTCGGCTAGCGGTTTTCCTACCTGCAATATCCCAAATTCATTTATTTCCAGCAGGTGAACTCTGGAATCATGACCACACATTCTGCATCCGTCTATTCTTATAGTTCTTAGAACTTCCCCGGGCTTTCTACCGTACATAGTAGCTGCTACCTTTGAGGTTAGCACAATTTTTGACAAAACAATAGTGCAGTCCACGATATGGGGCACCGCATAACCACCCGCCGCTTCTGCAGATGCTTCTTCATGGCTGCTTCGCTTCTGCGATATGAATATGGCCGACTGGTAATATTTCTTCATAATTTCGTAAAGCTTTCTTACAACACTTCGTGCCATCATTTCCCGACCTTCGTACAATCCCGTAATAGAATCGATTATTGTAACGTTTATCTCTTTATTCTCAATCGTTTCGGCAAGAATTTGGCACAAATTATTCACATTATCTCTAAGCTCTGGATATTTCACTGTATCTAATATGAATATCCTATCCTTTATATTGTCCCACTCTACTTTTAAGGCTTTAGAACGTTCTATGAAGCTTTGAGCAAGGAAAGGAGCAGGTATTTCTACAGTTACATAAAGAACGTTATAACCGCGGGAAGCTTGGGTTATAGAAAACTGTTCACCTATAAGCGACTTTCCCGTATCTGGCACCCCCGTCAAATGGATTACAGCTGACGACGGCAATCCATTCAAAGGCACACGCTTAACTTGGTCATTCTCAAACTGAAAGGTGAAAAAAAGTTCATCAAGTCCCGGCACACCCGATGGAATTCCAAAAAGTTTGGGAACTTTCTCTGAAAGTCCCGCAAGAGGGACTGCGCAAGGAGGTGTATTTTTATTTTCCTTCACCCAACTCGCCTCCCTCATAACTAACATTTATATTTAATTTTAATTTTAAATCGAAATAGCCACTGGGTAAATAAAAAATGACCTGGGCTATCTCCTCTAATATCCTTTAGTTTATCACTAGACACTCCGGGGAAATATACATCCCGGTGTGCCGGGTTCACAGCCCGGCCTACCATAAAGCTGATATGTATTGGTAGTGGCGCCTCCGAGACCACTTGCAAAGACATGTTGTGTGGCAATGTTGCAGTTACCCCGATACTCGCATGCTCATTTCTTTCCCGGGATTAGCTTTCCTTCGGGGGAAATTAAAGTCACATGGTACACCCCACCGATTCCTGAAAAACCGCGCAAAAACCCGCCGGCAATGAAGGTCTATCGGATGTAGCATCCTGTATCATTAAGATAAGTGAAGATTCCATAGCCATATTAATTACATAGTTAAATCTCCTTATGTCGATATATTCCCCCCGGAATATCTACGTAACTTTCTTCAAACTCTATCATCGCCGTCTTTAATGTAGATTTTCTCGCCCCGCTGCTGCCACTGCTTCCTAGAAATCATGATTTTTTCTTTGACTTGGACGGGCCTTTGATTTCACCCCAGCAGGTTCTGGTGTAATGGTATAGATACTGCTGGGCAAAACCGGCCAGCGGGCCGAATCTTTTTTCGGCAAATTCGATGAGCTTTTTCATCGGCACTTCTGCTCCATCAAAATAAAGGTGCTCAACTACCCTCCTTATCCATACGTCCACCGGGAAGGCGTCGAATTTCCTCATGGAAAAGAGGAGCACGCAGTCTGCTATCTTTCGCCCCACGCCGGGAATTTGCATAAGGATTTTCCTCGCTTCTTCGGTGGGGAGTTCTTGTATTTCTTCCAGGTCTATCTCACCTTCCGCTACCATT
>QGUT01000150.1 GCA_003242255.1 Bacillota bacterium | reverse complement strand
ACAGCACCCCCTCAAACCAATATTCAACTTATAATCAACAAATAGGAAATAATTCTGATTTCGCCGAGGGAGTAAACGTGCGAATGGGTGAGCAAAACGAAGAAAATAGCTTTTTGCTTGAGGGAGGTTTTACAATGAAAATAGACAACAATTATCCTAATCCTTTTCCTTTCCGATATCCACAGCAAAAAAGAATTTATGAGAATCTTGCTCTCATCGGATCTGGTCCAGCTTCCTTCTATAGAGATGCATGTTATATAATGGAGAATACTAATTCTTTTCATAGTCCTTCCCATCTTGTGGGCCATCTGATGCGAGAAATTGAATCCGCTATACGAGATGTTCTCGAACCACTAGAAGGAGAAAATATTACCAACTCAAAAAACAATAAAACTGATTCAAAAGATAGTAAGAAAAAACAAATTGAACGCATACTTAGGTCATTTGGTTTTGATAAAGATGAACAAATATATAAAATATGGTTTGCTTTAAGTGATAAATTACATAAATTTGCTCATCGTCGTGGTCTTGGAGAACCACGTCCTATTACAGATGAATTTAAGAAGGAATGGAATGATTTTCAAAATCTCTTAGATAATATACTAGAAAAACTTCGTGAAAGTTTCCTAAATTACTTTGATATATTGGATAATTTGCTTAAAATAGAACATCCTAATAATAATGACGTTAAACTCCTAACCGAAAAACTCCCCCAAAACTCAATTATTCTTGGTTACTTTTTCGGTAAATGCGAGAATCCAAATTGGATCGCACCTCTTAGAAAAAAGGGATGGTTCAATAACCCACCTAAGCCAATTCCCAACGAAGAGAAAAGAACTATCCAGTTTCCTTTCTGGCCTCAATCACAATACCTTGCTCGTATGGCTAAAAAAATTCCTAATCAGGTGTTAGAGGTGATACTCGAAATCCCGGATACAGGAAATATTAGGATTTATGAGGATTTAGTCGATGCTGCGTTGAACATGCCTGCGGAACTGGCAGCAAATCTTGTTGAAAAAGCAAAGTCTTGGGCTTCTTCCCCCTACCAGCATCGTCTACCCGAGAAACTTGGCGCACTTTTGATTCATCTCTCAAATGGAGGTAAGGTAGACCAGGCCATTGAACTTGCGAGAGTGCTTTTAGAAATTCTCCCTGATCCTAGGTTTGATGGAACATCGAGACGGGAAGATCGTTATTACAATTCTCCGGAACCAAAGACAAGATTTGAAATATGGCTTTATGAAGAAATCCTGAAAAAACTTTACCCTCATTTTGTGCGAGCGGCGAGAATTCCTGCACTTGAACTTCTATGCGATCTCCTAGAAACAGCTATTTGCCTGTCCAGAAAGAATACTGATGAGCATTCACACATCTGGCGTCGATCCATCGAGGAGCACCCCCATTATTATTCAGACGCGAAAAATATCCTTGTGACCGCGATTCGAGACGCAGCATTACTACTTGTGCGAGAAAACAAAGCGAATGTCAAAGAAATTGTGAATATCTTAGAGAACCGTTCGTTGTGGGTATTTAAACGGATTGCAGTACATCTTTTGCATCATTTCCCCAATGCAGCACCTGATCTTATTATTAGCCAGTTAACCAATCGTACGCTTTTTGACAACCCAAGCAAATGCCCCGAGTATGTGCGTCTCTTAAGCGAGCATTTCGGAAATCTTCCCTTAGAACAACGACAAAAGATCCTTGATTGGATTGAGACAGGCCCGGATGTTCAACTGTATATAAAACGGAGGGAGCAAAACACCGGTAAACGTCCAACTGACAAAGAAGTCGAAAGTTATCGTAAGCATTGGCAAAGAGAGCGTCTAGCTTGGATCAAATCGCATCTACCTGAAGACTGGAAATCCCGCTATGAATCTTTGGTAACAGAACTCGGTGAACCTGATTGCACAAACAATTCAACAACCGTGTGGGTAGGTCCAACAAGCCCGATAGATACTGAAGTACTTCGCCAAATGTCGGTAGCTGAAATCGTTGAGTTTTTAAGCACCTGGAAACCTTCACATGAACCGATGGCTCCTTCACCAGAAGGACTTGGTCGCATTCTTGCAACGGTCGTAAGTGAGGTACCCGAGCGTTTTGCAATAGAAGCAGAACGATTCAAAGGTCTTGACGCAACATATGTCCGATCCTTTCTACACGGACTCTGCGATGCACTAAAGCAAAACCGAACCTTTGAATGGACTCCTGTGCTTAATCTTTGTCAATGGGTAGTGAATCAACCTCGTGATATTCCTAGACGGAAAAATGAAATCATTAAAGATGCCGATCCTCACTGGGGGTGGACGCGAACAACTATCGCGCGTCTTCTCTCCGAGGGATTTAAATCGGGCGCCGGAGCAATACCTTACAAGTATCGTGAGAGAGTATGGGCCATACTAGACCCGCTAACAAGCGATCCAGACCCAACACCTGAAGATGAAGCCCAGAACGGTGGGGAAAACATAGATCCTGCCACGTTGTCTATTAATACAACTCGTGGCACTGCGATGCATGCAGTCTTACAATATGCCCTATGGGTATATTCCCACCTTAAGTATCAAAATAAAAATAGAGATCTTAACAATGGATTAAAGTTAATGCCGGAAGTTCGTAAAGTTCTTCAAGAACACCTAGATATCGCAAGAGAACCTTCACTCGCTGTTCGATCTGTTTACGGACAGTGGTTCCCTTGGCTTGTGCTACTCGACGAAGGATGGACAACAGAACATGTGCATCAAATTTTTCCTTACAGAGAAAAACTGAGTAAATATTACAATTCCGCATGGGAATCGTATATCGTGTTCTGTTACCCAGATAATAAATTATTTTCCTTGTTACGGAAACAGTATGCTACTGCGGTTGAACAATTAGGAGTGGCAAAAGAGGAAAAAAGGCTAATTGGTGACCCTGTAAAGCGCCTTGCTGAACATCTGATGATTTTGTACTGGAGTGGCAGCATCGATATCAATGACCCTATTCTACAAAAGTTTTGGAGCAATGCTTCGAAACAACTCAAGGCCTATGCCCTTAGTTTCGTAGGCAGAAATCTGGACAAGATACCGGACCAGTTCCTGGAACGTTTGAAAACCCTATGGGAAAGCCGCTTAGCCACTGCTAAGGAAGCAACAGCATACGAGGATTACGCGGACGAATTAGCGGAATTTGGCTGGTGGTTTGTATCGGGGAAATTTGATAATGAGTGGGCATTAGAACAGCTTATTGAAGCACTTGAAATAAGCAAAAAAATTGAGAATGCCTATTCAGTCACAGAACAGCTAAATGCTTTAGTAGATGTTTACCCTACACTCGTAATTCAATGCGTAGAAAAAATGGCTAAGGGAGATCAAGAAGACCGGGGAATTTATTTATCTTTAGAGCACATCAAAGAAATTCTTGCCAAGTGTCTTCAAAATCCCGATCTAGGGGTAAGAAGAAAGGCTGAAGCTCTTGTGCACTATTTGGGCAGTTGTGGATTTCTTCAGTTTCGTGACCTTATACAAAGTGATCAATAATTACTTGAATTACTTGCATCTACTGTAAAAGACATAACAAAGTAATTATGATACTCCCTCACCTCGAATCATCTGAGCATCACAGTAATCGAGTAGGAGGGGGCGGCTAACCCCCATCCTCTCACACCACCGTACATACCGTTCGGTATACGAAGGTTCACAAGGATTAACGAAGCAGAGCGTCCAAGCCGGAGAAACTGAAGAGGCCCTGTTCTCGCCAGTACGCGAAACCGGTGGCCTTATTCCTTTGCAGAGGAAGAGCCCGTCGCCAGTATCCCTTCTGGGAACTGCGGAGCATTTTCGCGTAAGCCTGAATCAGCTTCAGGACGCACTTGTCCTTCACCCTTGCGGGCCACCCGGGCCATCAGGATGTCTGGCCCACCCGGTCGAAAAACTTTTCCAGGCCCATACCCACCACATAGCGATAGCCGGCTTCCTTCAGACTCCGCTTCACGACGGATGCCCTTGCCTTAAGCTAACAGCTACTGCCGCCTTCGCCGTTCGGGACTTCCATCCTATAGACAGCGCCCATGCCGGGCGCACCACAAGAAAACCGGGCACTCCAAGGTAACCG
>QGUT01000149.1 GCA_003242255.1 Bacillota bacterium | reverse complement strand
AAAAGGGCAGGTTTACCGTTTAGTTTCTATGGCCTGGCCAAATAAGAAAAAAGCTCCAGAAGATTACTTCGTCCCATTGATCCATCCTGTTACTGGGAAGCCTTGTCCGGTTCCGAAGAGGGGATGGCGTTATCCGACGAAAACTATGCAGGAACTGCTTGCAAATGGCGAAATTGTATTTGGACCTGATGAGAAAACTCAACCCCAGCGTAAATACTTATTAAAAGATAACATGGAAGAAAATATACCGTCCGTCATTTCGTATGGCGGCAGTGACGACGATCTTTTAGAAGCTATGGGAATTCCGTTCGACAACCCAAAACCCGTATTTATTGTTAAACAATTGATTAAGGCAGCTACAAACCCGACAACTAACGATATCATTATTGACTTCTTCGCTGGCTCTTGCACTACTGCCCATGCTGTTTTAGAACTGAATGCAGAAGATGGAGGAAACAGGCAATTTATAATGGTGGAATTACCAGTGCCGCCTGAAGAGCCGTCGGTAATAGAAGCAGGTTTTGCTACAATTGCCGAAATTGGTAAAGAGCGCATCCGCCGGGTTATCCGGGGTTACGGCGAAAATCCACAACCAATGGAAGGTGTGGGTTTCAAGGTATTTAAGCTTGCTCCTTCCAACTTTAAACAATGGGAAGACTATACTGGTAACAATCCCGACGAATACTTGGAACAACTATCATTATTTCAAAATACTCTGGTAGACGGTTATCGTGATATTGACATTATCTATGAAGTGATACTCAAAGAAGGCTATGACCTGAATTCCCGGATTGAACGGGTAGAAAGTGTCACCGCAAATACTGTCTTTCACATTACGGATCCAATGCGCAATCAGGCCTTTTACCTTTGCCTGGATGAAAAGGTATATATAGATGCCCTTGAACCGCTCGCCCTCAAAGAGGATGATTTATTCATCTGTTTGGATACGGCCCTTGACGACACTGCGAAAGCGAACCTGGCCCTCCAATGCCGCCTGAAGACCATATAACGGGGGTGGCTATATGAAGTTTAAGTTTGATGCCAACCAGGATTACCAGTTGAGGGCAATTGAGGCTGTCACGAGACTCTTCGAGGGGGGCAGATTCGCAAGTTCCTTCCTTGATTTTAAGTGGGGTGGATTGCCGGCAGTCCCTAACCGGCTGGAGATAAGCGAAGAGTTTTTGCTGGACAACCTTAAAAAAGTTCAGCAGGCTAACGGAATTCCAGTAGATAGCGAGCTCAAATACATAGAAGAGGAAATTCAAACTGCCAATGGCTTACAGGTAGTTCGCTTTCCCAATTTTTCATTAGAGATGGAAACGGGAACGGGAAAGACCTACGTTTACCTGCGGACCTTGCTGGAATTAAATAAGCAATATGGATTTCTTAAGTTTATCATAGTCGTGCCGTCTATAGCCATTCGAGAGGGGGTCCTCAAAACCCTTAAGGTCACCGAACAGCACTTTAGGGAGCTATATCATAATCAACCTTACCGCTACTACGAATACCAATCTGAAAACTTGAGCCAGGTGAGGCAGTTCTCCCTCAGCAACCAGTTAGAAATTATGGTGATGACCATTGACTCCTTCAACAAGGCTTCTAACATTATTAACCAGGCCACCGACCGGCTTCAGGGTGAGACTCCCATTTATCTAATACAGGCTACCCGCCCTGTTTTGATCCTGGATGAACCCCAGAACATGGAAACCGAGATTGCCAGGGCAGCCCTTGCTCAACTAAATCCCTTATTAGCTTTGCGCTATAGCGCCACCCACCGCAATCCATACAATCTAATTTACAGGCTCACTCCCGCCCAGGCGTATCGGGAGGGCCTGGTCAAGCGCATCGAGGTTGCCTCTGTCATTGAGGAAAATAACTATAATCACGTTTTTATCCGGCTGGAGGAAATATCCGTCAAGAAGAGCCAAATACGGGCTAAGATTCGGGTGTTTAAGCAGAAAAAAAATGGGACCGTGAAGGAAGAAACCGTTACGGTTAAACCCGGCGATAACCTCAAAGATAAAACGGGGCGACAGGAATATGAAATGTTTGTGGTGGAGGAGATAAATCCGAGAAACGACACTATTGTTTTCAGCAACGGGGTGGAACTGAAAAAAGGCGAGGCGCAAGGCGATAACAGGGAGGCCATTTTCCGAGCTCAAATAAGCTACACTATTGAGCAGCATTTCCGCCTCCAGCGCCGTCTGAGGGATCGAGGGATCAAAGTCCTCTCTCTCTTTTTTATCGACAAGGTAGACAATTACCTTTCGCCTGATGGTATTATCCGCCGCCTCTTCGTTGAAGAATTCAACCGTCTCAAGCAGAAGTATAAGGAATGGGAAGATGTTAATCCGGATGCCGTCCAGGGCAGTTATTTTTCCAGGTATAAAAACGAAAAGGACATAGAAAAAGACAAAGAGGCTATTGAGTTAATTATGCGGGATAAGGAGAGGCTATTGTCGTTTGATGAACCCACTTGTTTCATTTTCTCCCATTCTGCCCTCAGGGAAGGTTGGGATAATCCTAACGTATTCATTATATGTACCTTGAATCAAACGGCCTCTAATATCAGGAAAAGGCAAGAAATAGGGCGGGGTTTGCGTTTGGCAGTGAACCAGGAAGGCGAACGGGTCAGGGATGAGGAGGTCAATATACTGACAGTTGTCGCTAACGAAAGTTACAAAGACTATGTTTCCAAACTGCAGACTGAATACTTGGAGGAATATGGCCCTGGCGACGTGCCACCGCCTCCCCCGAATGCCCGTAAAAAAGGAATTGCCAGGTTACGAAAGGAGTATATGTTAACGCCGGAATTCAGAGAACTCTGGGATAGGATCAAACATAAGACCCGCTATTCCGTTAAGATTGATACAGAGCAATTAATTGAGGATTGCGTAAAAGAGCTGGATGAGGCTGTTATCCGTTCTCCAGAGATCGTGATCCAAAAAGCCCAGGTGGATATGATGGATGACACAAATATACGAGCCATTTACGTAGGTGGGACTGCCGTAGAAGACCTGAGTGGCCGTTATTCGCTGCCGAACATAGTGGAATTGATTAAAGATGAAACAAATCTCACTCGCTCAACTGTTCTGGAGATTCTCAAGAGAACAAAGCAGAGGGAGGCCGTTTTTAAGAACCCCCATGAATTTGCCACAACTGTAATTCGGATTATAAAAGAAAAGCTCGCCGACCACCTGGTGAACGGCATCCAATACACTAAAATTGAGGATTGCTATCTCGTGGAATTGTTCCAGGATATTGAAAAGAACCAACAATATCTTATCCCGGCGGAGAAATCTATATACGACCATGTTGTATGTGATTCTGATGTAGAGAGGCAGTTTGTCGAGGGGTTGGAGAGCCGTAAAGATGTAAAGCTTTATGTCAAGCTCCCCAGCTGGTTTAAAGTACCTACTCCCGTCGGAGAATACAATCCCGACTGGGCCATAGTTGTAGAAGAGGCCAACCAGTTTGGCGAAGTTATCAATAAACTCTATCTTGTTCGGGAAACAAAAGGCACTTCTAACCGGAACGAACTTGCCCCCCAGGAGCGACGAAAAGTAGATTGCGGCGAAAAGCATTTTAAAGCATTAGGAGTGAACTATAAGGTGGTTACGGGTATCGAGGATTTATTGCCATGACACTGATGATAACTCTGAAAATAAGTGAGCAGAGGTATACCTCTGCTCACTTATTAGTGTGCCCCACTTAGGTTAAGCTTTGCAGTGAAAGTTTTTACTGCCAGCTTCTATGAATTATGTAATTGGGTGGTAGCTACAAATTTTGCATAATATAATCTACGAATGTCTTTAAGGGAAATATTCCGCAATAATTCAAATCAAATTTAGCGCATTCTTCATTTTTACTTGCATCAAATTTGACAGAATATATTTTTAGCTTATCTATCTTTTCCTCATATGGCTTTTTTATTCTTTGATAGTACACAATGTAAAACTTAATATCAGAATTTAATATTGATTCTAGTGTAGAAACTCTATTTTAGAATCAACTTTTATTGCCCTTTGACAATTATACAGGAAAAACTAGGAAATATCATACACGATTACGCCCAAAAATTAGTAACAGATATACCCCTAAAAA
>QGUT01000148.1 GCA_003242255.1 Bacillota bacterium | reverse complement strand
GGTGAGAGTCTACCAGATCCCCTACGGTGCGCGGCTGACGGTAGAAAACGGCAGCCGGGTGGAGGCCGGCGACCCCCTGTGTGAAGGCCCCATAAACCCCCACGATATCCTGAGGATAAAGGGCGTGGAAGGTGTAGAGGCTTACCTCTTGCAGGAAGTGCTAAAAGTCTACAGGATGCAGGGTGTGGACATAAACGATAAGCACATCGAGATCATAATCCGGCAGATGCTGCGCAAGGTAAAAGTCGAAGATCCCGGAGATACCGATCTTTTGCCCGGAGAACTGGTGGATATTTTCGAATTCGAAGACATCAATAAGCGCGCTATACAGGAAGGCAAAAAACCGGCCGAGGCGAGGAGAGTTCTCCTGGGAATAACCAAGGCATCCTTAGCCACCGATTCGTTCCTGTCTGCCGCATCTTTCCAGGAGACGGCGAGAGTTCTGACGGAAGCCGCCATAAAAGGAAAGGTAGACCCGCTCATAGGGCTTAAGGAAAACGTAATAATAGGAAAGCTCATCCCGGCAGGTACCGGAATGAAGCGCTACAGGAACATCAAGATAAAGGTGGAGGGTCAGGAGCAGTAAAACTTTGTTGACACTTCTCTGCGATAATGATAAAATATATTAGTGCGCGCTCAAGCTTCATAAAGAGCATGAGCTTGAGGAGGGCATGCAATGCTTAGTAAATTAAAGAACTCTCCCAAGAAAACCGTGGGCACCAAGCAAACGCTGAAAGCTGTGGAGAAGGGTCTGGCGCAAGTAGTGTTTATAGCAGAAGATGCAGAAGAGCACGTAGTTGCCGGGCTGAAAGAGTTGTGTAGAAGCAAGGGGATTGAGATAGTGCCGGTAGCTACGATGAAAGAACTGGGGGAGGCGTGCGGAATCGACGTAGGGGCAGCATCAGCTGCGATCTTAAACCAACAATAGAAAACAAAAGATGCCCCTATTATGGGGCATCCTTTTTTGCCAACTTAGGAAGGAGGTGTAAAGATGCCGACGATAAACCAATTGGTGAGAAAGGGAAGGAAAAAGGCGGCGCATAAGTCCAAGTCTCCTGCCTTGAGGGGCTGCCCGCAAAAGCGTGGGGTGTGCACCGTCGTAAAGACCACCACTCCCAAGAAGCCCAACTCTGCTTTGAGGAAGATCGCAAGGGTGAGGCTTACCAACGGCGTAGAAGTTACCGCTTACATCCCGGGCATAGGGCACAACCTGCAGGAGCACTCGGTAGTGCTGGTCAGAGGCGGCAGGGTAAAGGACTTGCCCGGTGTGAGGTACCATATCATCCGCGGCGCCTTGGACGCGGCAGGAGTTGCCAACAGGCGGCAGGGCCGTTCGCTTTACGGCGCCAAGAGGCCCAAGTCTTAATCGGAAGGAGGGAAGAGAATGCCGAGGAAAGGTCATGTGGTTCGTAGGGATGTACCGGAAGATCCAGTTTATAAGAGCAAGTTAGTGACCAAACTCATCAACAAACTCATGTACGACGGGAAAAAGAGCATAGCTCAAAAAGCCTGCTACGGAGCTTTCGAAATAATCCGCGAAAAAACCGGAAAAGATCCGCTGGAAGTTTTCAACGAAGCTCTGAAAAACGTGATGCCGGTACTGGAAGTGAGGCCGCGCAGAGTAGGTGGAGCTACCTACCAGGTGCCTATGGAAGTTCCCGAGCACAGGAGAATTTCGCTGGGCATCCGCTGGCTCGTAGAATACGCCCGTGAGCGCAGCGACAAGAAGACGATTAAGGAGAAGCTAGCTGCCGAAATAATGGACGCTGCTAACGGAACGGGCGGTGCTGTGAAGAAAAAGGAAGATACGCACAGAATGGCCGAGGCCAACAGGGCATTTGCTCATTACCGGTGGTAATGCGAGAAGGATGTTGGTCGTTTTCGCCATTTTATACAGAAAGGGGTGTAGCACATGCCTAGACAGATTCCGCTGAACAGATTGAGGAATATAGGTATAATGGCTCACATAGACGCCGGTAAAACCACCACGACCGAGAGGATCCTGTTCTACACCGGAAAAGTGCATAAATTGGGCGAAGTCCACGAAGGCAACGCCACTATGGACTGGATGGTTCAGGAGCAGGAAAGGGGTATTACCATTACTTCTGCTTCCACGACCTGTTATTGGAAGGACCACCAGATCAATATTATCGACACGCCTGGCCACGTGGATTTTACCGTGGAAGTGGAAAGGTCACTGCGCGTGCTGGACGGGGCCGTCGCGGTGTTCTGCGCGAAAGGAGGCGTGGAGCCCCAGTCCGAGACGGTGTGGAGGCAGGCGGACAAATACCATGTTCCCCGCATAGCTTACGTGAACAAGATGGATATAATGGGTGCCAACTTTTACAACGTGATAGATCAGATCAGGGAAAGATTGGGAGCCAATCCCATACCAATCCAGATCCCCATCGGCTCCGAGAACGATTTCAGGGGCATAGTGGACCTCGTTGCCATGAAAGCCTACATCTATACCAACGACCTGGGAACAGACATTCAGGTAACGGAGATTCCTGAGGAAATAAGAGATAAGGCGGAAGAATACAGGGAAAAATTGCTGGAAGCTGTATCGGATCAGGACGAAACTATAATGGAGAAATTCTTAGAGGGCGAAGAGATATCGGAGGAAGAAATAAAAGCGGTTTTGAGAAAAGCGTGCATAGCGGTAAAGGCTGTGCCGGTGCTCTGCGGTTCATCGTACAGGAATAAAGGCGTACAGTTGCTTCTGGACGCGATAATCGACTATCTGCCTTCGCCGCTCGACATACCGCCGGTAAAGGGAGTGGATCCTGTGTCCGGCGAAGAAATCGAAAGGATCGCCGGAGACGACGAACCTTTCTCAGCCCTGGCCTTCAAGATCATGAGCGACCCCTATGTGGGCAAATTGACGTACTTCAGGATTTACTCCGGGACATTGAAAGCCGGTTCCTACGTTTACAACTCGACGAAGAACAGGAAAGAAAGGATAGGCCGGATTTTGAGGATGCACGCCAATCACCGCCAGGAAGTGGAAGAGGCCATGGCGGGCGAAATCGTGGCGACGGTGGGCTTAAAAGATACAATGACGGGCGATACACTGTGTGACGAAGCAAAACCCATAATTCTTGAATCCATGCAGTTCCCTGAACCAGTAATTCACGTAGCTATTGAGCCCAAGACCAAAGCTGACCAGGAGAAGATGAGCGTCTCCCTCCAGAGACTGTCGGAGGAGGACCCCACTTTCAGGACGTACACCGATCCGGAGACGGGCCAGACCATCATCGCCGGGATGGGAGAACTGCACCTGGAGATAATAGTCGACAGATTGCTGAGAGAATTTAAGGTTCAGGCCAATGTGGGCAAACCCCAGGTGGCCTATAAAGAAACCATCCGAAAGGCTGTCAAGGCGGAAGGCAAGTACATCCGCCAGACCGGTGGCCGCGGCCAGTACGGCCATGTGTGGCTTGAAATCGAGCCGCTCGAGCCGGGTAAAGGTTACGAGTTCGTCAACAAGATCGTGGGCGGCGTAATCCCGAAGGAATATATACCGGCCGTCGACGCGGGCGTCCGCGAAGCCATGCAAAACGGTGTCCTGGCGGGATACCCGGTAGTGGACGTAAAGGTGACGCTCTTCGACGGTTCGTACCACGAAGTCGACTCTTCGGAAATGGCATTTAAGATAGCAGGTTCGGTAGCTTTCAAAGAAGCAATGAAAAAGGCCGATCCGGTTCTGTTAGAGCCAATTATGAAAGTAGAAGTAGTAGTGCCCGAGGAATACATGGGCGATGTCATAGGCGACCTGAATTCCAGAAGAGGACACATAGAAGGCGTAGAAGCGCGGAGCAACGTTCAGGTCATAAGAGGTTATGTGCCGCTGGCTGAGATGTTCGGTTACGCGACGGACCTCAGGTCCAAGACTCAGGGCCGTGGCACGTACACCATGCAGTTCTCCCATTACGCCGAAGTGCCGAAGAATATTGCGGAAAATATCATAAACAAATAACAATGAAGAGGAGGAAGAAGGATGGCAAAGCAAAAGTTTGAAAGGACAAAGCCCCACGTCAACGTAGGGACGATAGGGCACGTAGACCACGGGAAGACCACGCTTACGGCAGCGATAACGAGGGTATTGGCCACTGCTGGTTTT
>QGUT01000147.1 GCA_003242255.1 Bacillota bacterium | reverse complement strand
GTGTATTGGGATTTGAAAAGGAGAAAGAATATCGGCTATTTTGGTTTTTTTATTACCATTTTTGAACGTTCTTCTTTTTTCGCCAAATCTTTCACCGCCTATATCTTTCAACTGTTGCTCTGTCTTACCGTAATATGCTAAATATACTATATTCTACAAGAACACTCTTTTTCCTGCATTTTATGAGGTTTTACCTTCTCTTCTTCTTTATCCTGTTGCCGTCCTCACCATAGTAATAGTAGTAATAGTAATATCCTCCGCCTTTTTGCTGCTTGACTTTATTTAAAATTGCGCCCAGAATCCTTGCATTGACTTTCTTTAATTGCTGCACCGCCACCATGGCCGCTTCTCTCTCCGTCTTGCCTGCCTCCACCACCAGTATGACTCCGTCCACCAGCGAAGAGAGGATGGAAGCGTCGGCCACGGAATTGACGGGAGGTGAATCTATGAGGACCATGTCGTACCTTGAGGAAACTTCTTCGAGGAATTTTTTCATTTTTTGCGAGCCCAACATCTCCGCAGGATTGGGCGGCACGGGTCCGCTCGTTATAATGTGGAGGTTTTCGATATCGGTATCAATTACCACGGATTCTATAGGCAGGTCCTCGGCCAATAGGTTTGAAAGCCCCTTGTAGTTTTCCAGGAGAAATATCTTGTATATATTAGGCCTCCTCATGTCCGCATCCACAAGAAGCACCTTGTTCCCCGCACTCGCCAGACTAAGGGCTAAATTAGATATTACTGTACTTTTACCTTCCTGCGGGACGCTGCTCGTCACCATCACTTTTTTTAGAGGCCTATCCACGCTCGAAAATTGCAAATTGGTCCTGAGCACCCTGAAGGCTTCCGAAACTACCGATTTGGGGTCATCTGAAAGAAATAAGCCGTTTTTACTCTTTTCATCAATCATGCCGAATCTCCTTTCTCAACATATGGAATGGTGCCGATTACAGGAAGCCCCAGGTATTTCACGACGTCCTCATTATCTTTTATGGAAGTATCCATAAATTCCAGGATAAAGGCGAGAAATACCCCCACCATGAGGCCGAGTATCAAGGAAAGAGAAATGTTAAGGGCCGGCTTCGGTTCAATTTTTCTATATATGGGGATCGCTTCATCGATCACTTCGACGTTTTCCGCGTTCATTATCCTCACAATCTGCTTTGAAAAGCACCTTGCAGTTTCATTGGCGATGGCAGCCGCCATTTCCGGGTCCGTATGCCTTACCCGGATTTCTATTATCTCGGTATTTTTCACCAAGTTTACCTCTATGTGAGATCGCAGACTTTCAAAAGTAGCGTCCAGGTTTAAATTTTTTATCACTTCATCTAAAACCGAACGGCTCTTTGCAATTTCTCCATAAGTGGAAACCAAGAGGCGGTTGGTCTGAATTTCTTGATAGGTGATCTGAGAAGTTGGATCCTGAATCTTCTGGGCCGGTCTTACCACCATAAGGGTAGTATAGGCTTCGTAAACAGGGTCTTTGATGAAAAAAGTATATACTGAGGATGTCAATATCGCAAAAAGCATAACCGCTACAATGTATTTCGCCCTGTTCCTCAGTATGTCAAAAATTTCCCGAAGCGATATTTCCTCCTCGAACGCTTCTCTTTCTTCCAACTCATGTGCCCCCTTTTATTTAGCAAGATGCCTGTATTTGGCATAGAGAGCTTTTATCTCCTCAATCTCTTGTTTGTCAAATCTACTGTAGGCAAGCTCGATTGCTCTTTTTTTCTCTTCTTCCGTAAGCCCGCCTTTTAAAAGGCCCAGCAGGTATTTTATATCTTCCGAACTCAACCTTTTTGCCACGAGAAGCAGTATCCTGCGCCTGTCGGCAAAGGAGATATTCCCGGCGATTTCATTAACGTCGATGTCCTTATTGTCTTCTATATCTTTCTTTTGGATATTCGTTTGTGGCGCTTCAACGGCCGAACCGGGATATCCTTTTTTACCTTTATCTTCTTCTGTTTCTATTGGTTCTGAAGGCTTTTGTCCAACTTCATCGCTTCCCATTTCTGGCACGATATCTTCTATCTCCGGCAGGCCGCTATACAGCAACAGCTCAAAGGCCTTGTCTGCAAAAATATACAAGCCCGCAGCGATTACAAAGAAAATTATTAAAAACAGCAGGAATGCGGATTTGAGCTTTCTCCCTTTCATTTTCAACTCCTTGTTTTTTGATTTTTAAAGGGGGCACCCTTGAGGCACCCCCTTTGGGATCCTAGAAATTGTTGTATAGCCCGTAGATGAGCTTCACTGCCTCAGCTCTGGTTGTATTTTCCCAAGGTCTCAAGGTGCCGTCAGGATAACCGCCCACTATGCCGAGCTCTACTAGGAGAGCCGCGTGTTCTTTTGCGTATTGGGCTACTTTGTCAGCATCCTTGAAGGAAGCAAGCAGCGCGTCCACCGGCCTTATCGCCTGCTTACCGAGAGCCCTGCCCACCATGGCCATTATTTCCTGTCTCATAATCTTGGCATTGGGGTCGAAGACCTTGCCTTCCACCCTGCCGGTGATTATGCCGTTTTCATAGGCGGTCTGTACGTAGTCGGCATACCAGGCATCGGATTTTACGTCTTCGAAGGAGCCTTTGTAGGGCACGAGGTCCAGCTCAAGGGCAGTCACCATGAGCTTTACGAATTCGGCCCGGGTTATGCCATCATTGGGCACGAATTTGTCTTCGGTCCTGCCGTCTACAACGCGCTTTGCGGCCATGGATTCGATGTAGGCTTTGGCCCAGTGGTTTGTGATATCGGCGAAGGTCTTATCGTATTCAAACAAGGCATAGGTGCTGAAGTGGGAAAGTTTAGCAATGATCTCGGATTTGGCCCTATCCACCTTTCCGCCGACGAACTCCGTTTTGCCCGTCTTGACATCTATGTAATATACGCCGAGCTTATCGATGTTGGTTGCAAGGCCTTTTATGGAAAAGCGCAGGGTCACTTTCTTATTGAAGGACACCGGCTTTTCATCGGCCAGCAGGCTTATTTCATAGGCATTTCCTACCTGTCTCATGTTCTGGGGGACCTGTACTGCATTTTTCTTTTCTACAACGAGTTTCAGGTTCTCCACGCCTTTTACGTCGAAAGCTCCTTCCGGTATGTCAATGCCCAGAGCTTTGAAGTTCACCGTCATCGCTACGCCTTTTTCAAACGCCTTTGCTACGAGGCTGACCGGGAGCTCCACCGTCGCGCCTTCTGCCACCTTGCTGTTGTCCGAGAGGTCTATCGTAAGAGCAACTTCCCTTCCATCCGCTTTTGCTACGGCTTCATCAATTAGTTTCAGGAGCTTTTCTACCTGCTTTTCATCGAAGGTGACGGTCGTCTTCCCGTCTACAACTTCAATTTTAGCCGCATCGGAAGGAACGGCGATTGTGACAGGCTTGTTCTTATCATCCGGCACATTTACTTTAGGCTCGCTCGGGATGGTCGCACCTCCGCCGCCAGCACCTCCACTGCCGCCAGAAGGAGGACTGGGTTGTTCATAAATCATATTGAAATTCTTCAATGCCGTGTACACAAAGTCCTTATCTAAGCCCTCCACTGAATTAAACGCTTCTATTATATCGTTTATAGCATTTTTCAGTGCGGTTATATCGCTTTCTTCAAGTGGCTGTAATTTCCATTGATTCAACAAACTGTTGAGTCCTTCATCTTCATCTTCTAGGTCCCCATAGGAATGAATCCTAAATATGCCATTGGTATATTCTACCTTTACATTCTCCAGTATCTCTTCAAAGACCTGCCTTAAAAACCTGGCAAAGTTAAACTTGCTGCTGTAATCGTCATCTTTGAATTTTTCTATAATATATTGATTTAGTTCAGGAAAAATGCTTTCAAAGATTTCATCAACGCCTTTTAGCCATTCGATCTGTTCATCGTTGAGTTTTTCCTGCTCTTTTGTTGAATTATAAACATCTTCTAACCATTTTTCCCAATTTATTCCTTTATACTCGTAATCCTTTACGTCATAGACGAAATCCTGGACTGCCTTTTTGGTTATACCTTTGTTTTCAAGTCTCTCATACAAACGAGTGTCATTCAGTTTATCAAATACATTGTCGAGGATTATGTTATTTTCGTCTATTAGATTGATTAAGTCGATCAATTTTCCAATTTCACTCTCATTAAATTTTCCTAATTTACTTTTAAGATAGGTCATTACTATAGGA
>QGUT01000146.1 GCA_003242255.1 Bacillota bacterium | reverse complement strand
CTTATTCGGTTGTCAAAGTTCGGCGAAGCCAGCCGGATGACGGGAAGCCGCCATTACGCTTTACCGCCACGTCCCCAGCCGACCGGCGCTCACGCGCCCAAGATCGACAGCGTTTAACTCAATCATCTCTAGACTGATTGTCTGTAGACTGACTGTCTGTCTTGTCAGAAGGCAAAAAGATTTCATTCGGATCGACTTGGAGGATCCTTGCCAATTCAAAGAGATTTTCTGTAGATGGTGTCCCACGCCCGCGTTCCCACCTAGAAATAGTTGTGGGATCCTTCGGCTTCCGAAACTTGAGGCCAAGCTGATACTGCGTCATGCCGCGTAACTCTCGGAGTTCTTTTATCCTATTTTTTCTCACTGGATCCCCTCCCCTCTTTGACTGTCTGTCTAAAACAAGTATATCCAGGGCGGATGACCATGTCAAGACTTTTTTGTCTAGAAGTTTAAACCTTGATATATAGGTACTTTTCAACTTAGACCAACTGTCTAAAGTCGATATGTGTCAGTTTCGAGACACGTCTGTCTAATAACATCTTGACGAATATGTATTGACGATATTGTCTATAATAACTTATAATTGGTTGACGAATTTTCGATGTTAACGAGGGAGGTGAACAAAGGGTGACTTATGCAGAATTGCTACAGCAATACATTAAGCAATCCGGAAAAACCCTGGAACAGATCTCAAAGGAATGTGCCCAAAAAGGAGTAAAAATTCATCCCACATATATTAGTAAACTTCGTTTGGGGAAAAGGCCGGCTCCTTCCGAAGAAATTTCAAGGGTATTGGCCGAAGTAACCGGCGGAGATCCGCAACGTCTGATAATCAAAGGTTATATCGAAAAAATACCGGACGATTTAAAAGACCAATTAGGTCTCTATAAATACCTCAGCAATATAGATGATATAGCTGATGAGGTTACATCTAAAATCAATGAGCTGGGTGGCCTTGACAACGCTGTAGAAAAAATAGTTAGATCCGTCCTGGCAGAGGCTGTCTTTGAAAATCCAGAAAGATTTATTTCAGAACTTGAAAAGGAAGAAGAGATAGAAAGCGTAAAGAAAATTTTGGAGGATATCAAAAATGATCCCGAGTATTATGTAAAATCTATCAGTGATAAAGCCTTAAAAAAAGAGGAAAAAATGGCTTTGGCTTTAGCCGTCCTGCCGGAAGTATCGATTTTAAAACCTATTAATATTGAGTATCTGAGGGATGTTATAAAACACGGAATGCTGACAAATTCAGAAGGATATGCCCTACCTGATTGCCAGACTCGCCCTTTGCTTGCTCATGTGGAAGCAATTATTGAGGGGTTGAAAAAAGAGGAATCGGAAAAAGAAGAAGCAGAAGGTGGTAATCATGAAAGGGCACGTTCGTAGAAGAGGATCCAAATGGTGTTTCGTCCTGGACATTGGTCGGGATCCGGAGACGGGCAAACGACGACAGAAGTGGTTCAGTGGGTTTGCAACCAAAAAGGAAGCCGAGCGGGCCATGGTGGAAAAGATCGCAGAACTTAACCGAGGAGAATACATCGAACCGACAAAAATAACCGTCAAAGAGTTTCTCGAAATGTGGTTGGAAGATGAAGTCAAGCCGAATCGTAAGATCACTACTTACGATATATACCATAGCGTAATTACTAATCACCTCATTCCGGGAATAGGGAACATACCTCTAAATCAACTCGGGCCTATTCACATCAATCGACTGTTAAAATCGTTGCTGGATAGGGGCATTTCTTCTACATCCGCTAAATACAGTGTCCGGACGTTAAAAGTGGCATTAAATTGGGCTGTCAAAATGCAATTGATCCCTAAAAACCCTGCTGCAAACATCCGGGTTTCTACTGGCCCATCCGGAGCCGGGATGAAGGTATGGACGGATGAAGAAGTGAATCAATTTCTGCAAGTAGCCAAGGAAAGCAAATACTATCCCGCTTTTTACCTGGCGATTACTACAGGTATGAGAATAGGGGAATTGTTGGGCTTAAAATGGGCGGATATCGATTTTGATCGAGGAACAATCAGTATTCGGCGAACCCTACAACGAACCAGCGCAGGATTACAACTGATCGAACAAACTAAAACCGCCAAGAGTCGGCGGCTCATCAGTATTTCCCCGTCCACAGTGGAGGTACTAAAAAAACACCGGGTTGAACAAAAGAAGGAAATGATCCAATACAATTACCGAGATGTCTACGATCTTGTGTTTACCACTCGAACCGGAAAGCCGGTTGAACCCCGAAACCTTCGGGAGTATTTTTCTTTCTTAAGCAAAAAAGCAGGGCTTCCACCGATCCGGTTCCATGATCTGAGACATACCCACGCAACGCTTTTGTTGCAACAGGGAGTCCATCCAAAGATTGTTTCGGAACGGTTGGGTCACTCGTCGATCAGTATGACCCTTGATATCTATTCCCACGTGATTCCCTCCATGCAGAAGGAAGCAGCGGAAATGTTTGACCAGATCATAGCGGTGGAAGCCCGAGATAAGAAGAATTGTTAGCAAAATGTTTGCAAACAGAACAGGATAGAACTTGATGTGGGAAGAAACGCTTGATATCGAAGCGTTTTTATAAAATGTGTTTTTTATCGTCCTTTACCAGCACGGTAATGAAGATCGTGTTTTCCCCGTTTTCTCCGTCCTATGTGTCTATGAAAATGTCCTATTTACACAGGAAATCTCCACCTTTCTGTTTGCACACGTTTGCAATTGGTTTGCAATAGTCAATATGTGGCCTAATTTATCGGGGCGGGTTAAGCCCGCCCTTTTATATTGCAGGAAAACCTAACCAATAGCACGAATATGGTAGTCAGAGGTGATGATGAAGTGAGCAAAAAATACTCGGGAATTGTAGTTGGTGGATTAATCGTTTTGGCAATAGCCTTAATAGTGGCATTCATCAAGTGGATTTTGGCCATTGCCGTCTTCGGTGGTGGGATATTTTTAGTATTAGCAGGTATGCAACAACAAAACAACTGGGTACCACAGTGGGCAAAAAAGTTTTCGCCGGGCACCCTTTTGACTTCAGGAATACTTATATCCTTTTTAGGAATCGTTTTTTTGTCTAGTCTTTTTGTGTCGGCATTTTCACCTGATGAGAAAAACTCATCATCTCAACCACCTAAAACTGTAGAAGAATTGAATAGCGAAGCTATCCCAATTAAAATAGCAGATAAGTTTGAGGCTGACGAAAATGGGCAGGTAAAAATATACGGGAAAACCGAACCGGGGGCTTTGGTGGAACTTTATCAAAGCTCATCATCTGTAGCCAATGAAATAGTGGATAACCAAGGGTATTTCTCTTTTGAGGTTGACGCAGATCCTAATACCACTTCCGAATACCAAGTCAAGGTTAGGAAGGACGACAAAACTGCAGAGAAAAGGATAGTGGTTGTTGGCCCAACAAACCACGCCATTCAATTGGTGGTCGATACTTCAATCAAAACGACCAAAGATCAAACAACCTTGGAAGGAACAACAGAACCAGGAGCAAAGGTGACACTGAGACTCGATAACAAAGTATTAGCCAGCAAAAAAGCTGACTCCAATGGTAAATTTGAGTTCACCATTCCCACGTCAAAAAGCGGATCGTTTACACTGACAAGCGAAAAGGAAGGGCTCAATGCCAATACTGCGACTATCGAAGTAGAAAGGGTTTTGTCCGCGGCGGAAAAGAAGGCGAGATACAAAAAATCCTGCAAAAACATCTCATACAAACGTCTCAAGAAGAACCCTGACCAATACGCCGGCGAAAGATACAAGGCTCGTGGTAAGATCCTGCAAATCATGGAAGGATTAGGCCAAACGGAAATGCGGATCGCCGTAACCAAGGATAGCTGGGGTTACTGGAACTACGACGACGTAATTTACGTCACATATGACGGAACCACCGATTTTGTTGAGGAAGATGTGGTAACGGTTTATGGAGAAATCACCGGGAGCTACACCTATACCTCCATCGCAGGGTGGACGATTACAGTTCCGGGTGTAAACGCTAAGTACATCGAAAAGTGAAATAACCGGCCCCGCGCCGGTTTTTGTTTGGGTAGAGATCTTTCCACTCCGTCCCCAGAAGAAAATCACCGACCACGGACAAGTGATCGGCTACCTTGACGGGGACAAGGCGCAATCCGCCGGCAGGAGGTTGGCCCTACCGTTTATCGTGTTATTTTCG
>QGUT01000145.1 GCA_003242255.1 Bacillota bacterium | reverse complement strand
TAAGGATTGGAGGAAGCCAGAAATGGACTTAAGGGCCAGGAGCTTAGCTAAAATAGCGGTTATTTTATTTATTGGCTTTTTTCTAGCTTATACTTTGGCTTTTGGGTTAAAGGTAGGCCCTTATCAGGTCCAGCCGCTAAAAAAGGCAATTAAGCTGGGGCTGGACTTACAGGGTGGTATTTACGTACTCCTCGAAGCCAAACCTAAGGAAGGGCAGACCATTACGGAAGAAAAGATGAACGCGGCAAGGGAGGTTATTTGGAAGCGGGTAGACCAGTTGGGAGTTGCAGAACCGATTGTCGTAAGGCAGGGTGAAAATAGAATACGCGTGGAACTGCCAGGCGTAAAGGACTCACAAAAGGCGCTGGAAATTATAGGGAAAACCGCTTCGCTCGAATTCATAGGCCCTGACGAAAAAGTCATACTTACAGGAAACGACGTCAGCGACGCTAAGGCGTTGTACGATAGCTTAAATAACCCGGTGATAAGTTTGAAACTCAATTCGGAGGGGGCTAAAAAATTCGCCGAGGCCACCAAAAAATATCTCGGCCAGCCTATTGCCATTGTGCTCGACGGCGAGGTCATATCCGCCCCTATAGTTCAAGCGGTTATTTCTAACGGTGAGGCCGTCATAGAAGGAATTTCTAGCATTGACGAAGCTGCCCAGCTCGCCGCCCTTATCCGAGGTGGAGCGCTTCCCATAGACCTAGAACAGAGAGAAGTGCGGGCGGTGGGCCCCACGCTAGGGACGGATTCTCTCATTAAAAGTTTAAAGGCCGGGATTATAGGGATTATTTTGGTGATGGCATTTATGCTGCTATATTACAGAATCCCCGGCTTGGTGGCAGACATAGCTTTAGCTTTTTACATTATACTCGATTTAATAACTTTCGTGGCCTTGAATGCGACCTTGACGCTCCCGGGAATTGCGGGTTTTATCCTTTCGGTTGGTATGGCGGTGGACGCCAACGTGCTGATTTTCGAAAGGTTTAAAGAAGAATTAAGGAGCGGAAAGACCCTGAGGGCAGCTTTGGATGCGGGATTTCATCGAGCTTTTGTCACCATTGTAGACTCCAACTTGACGACCATTATAGCGGGAATCGTACTTTTTTACTTCGGGACCGGACCGCTCAAAGGTTTCGCCATTACCTTGATTTTGGGCAATATCATAAGCTTATTCACCGCTATAGTGGTGACAAGGATTTTGCTGGGCAATTTGATAAGCACAAAGCTCATAACAAACAAGAGATTGTACGGCGTTTAAGGGGGTGAAAACGGTGAAAAAGTACGCTTTCATGGAACGAAAATGGATTTGGATCAGCATTTCCCTAATCGTCATTGCAGCCGGAATGATTTCCTTGATAACCCGCGGATTGAATTGGGGTGTGGATTTTACCGGAGGCTATATAGTTCACTTTGATATAGGAGAACCTTATAGCCTCGCGGAAGCAAGGCAGATGGTGGAAGGCCTAAATTTTAAAGACGTTGAAGTTAAAGAGGCCGGCGATGACCACACAGAGTTGATCGTTCAAACTTCGGTCCTTTCTCAAGATCAAAAAGACCAGCTTACTCAGACCATTATAGGGCGGTGGCCTAAAGCCCAGATCATTCGGGCGGAAAATGTGGATGCGATAATAGGAAAGGAACTGCAGCGCCAGGCCCTGATAGCCCTAATGATCGCAAACGTGGGCGTACTCGTGTATGTGGCCTTTCGCTTTGAGTTCAAATCGGGAGTCGCGGCAATTCTGGCGCTGGTTCACGATGTCCTCGTGATGCTCAGTTTTTATTCGATATTTTACATCCCGGTCGACAGCACCTTTGTCGCCGCTATTCTTACAATAGTCGGATATTCAATAAACGACACGATAGTCATATTCGACCGCATCCGGGAGAACCAGAGGACTATGGGGAAAGCCAAGTTTGACGACATAGCTAACATTAGTATAACCCAGTGTCTGACGAGGACTATAAATACTTCTTTGACGACGCTGCTTTCTGTAATTGCGCTTTATTTCTTGGGCGGTGATACCATCAAAGATTTCACTCTGGTTCTAATCGTTGGAATGATAAGCGGTGTTTATTCCACCGTATTTATAGCGACGCCGATTTGGAGCATGTTGCGGGGGCAGCAGAAGGCTGCTCGAGCTTAAAAATATTTTTAAAAGAGGGCTTAAAGGCCCTCTTTTTTTTAATTAAAAACCTTTTTCCGTGGGAAAATATTGTCGTAAGGAGGGATGTGGATGAAGAGATATTCCCAATTAGTAAAGCACGAGGGTAACAGCTGCCTCTTTGATGTTATAGATATCGCCATCCTTTCGACTTACGCAGGGGTTCCGGTTCACATTCATGCGGAGGGGTTGAGAGGTACGGGAAAAACTACGATCATGAGAGCCGCGCGGAATATATTCCCCAAAATTGAGCGCATTAAGGGGTGCGAGTACAATTGTGACCCGAAGGATCCCCATTGTCCGGCTCATAGGGATCTCTCTCCGGAAGAAATAGAAAAAATTGGAGTAGAGCTTATAGATATGCCTTTTCTCGAAATATCCCACTCGGCCAAAAAAGGGACGGTGGTAGGAAGCATTGACGTGGGTAAATTACTTTCCAAAGATAATCCTCAAGCGGCACTGCTTCTCGGCACCATTCCGCGGGCTCACCGGGGAGTGATTTTTATAGACGAGATAAACCGTCTCGCCGATACAGCTCCCGAAATAGTTGATATTTTGCTGGATGTGATGGGCACAAAACCTGGCAAGGTTCAGATTGAAGAGGCCGGCTTGCCCACCGTAGAGATACCGGTAAAGGTAAGCGTCTGGGCCGCTTCCAATCCCGACGAAGAACCCGGCCCCCTGGAAAACATCAGGCGGCAGCTTTCCGATAGATTTGATTTCGTAGTAGATGTGGAGAAACCCAAGAGCATCGGCACGGTGCTGGACATATTAAACGGGCGCGGGCAAAAAGAAGATTTGCAAATGGAACGGGAAAAAATTAAAAGCTTTATGGAGGCGAAAGAGAAGCTTGAAAAAATTGAGGTGCCCGAGGAATTAAAAACTGCTTTGGCATCGGTGTACATCAATTACGGCTTGGAAAGCCTCAGGGGAATGGAATCTATACTCCACGGAACCTGGATTTTAAGTGCCCTGAGTGGTAAAAGTCCCGAGATAAAGGATCTGTCTTATCTTGTAAAGGTCGCTTTAAAACACAGGACGGACAGCAAGAATTTGGCTGAAATATTGAAGAATCTGGAGAACTTGAGCACCAAAAACGCGGAAACCTTTCAAAAACCGCCTATGGAACTGGTTCCTAGAG
Organism: Bacillota bacterium; assembly: GCA_003242255.1. GTDB lineage: Bacteria > Bacillota > Thermosediminibacteria > Thermosediminibacterales > Thermosediminibacteraceae > Fervidicola. The sequence continues at coordinate 877 of QGUT01000145.1, read as the reverse complement.
GAAATTTTACAAACTACAGGCAGACCGAAGTTAGGAGAAATAATGGAGAGAACGCTTTTAAAAAAATGTTTTTTGCGTTCTCCAGGGCCTTGAGGAGAAATGCTCCCCCCGCGGTAAATCCCAAGGATGTCGAAATAGAAGCGCCGATTCAAAAGGCTGTTCCGTTAAAACAATTGGATTTTAACGAACGCGTTAAAACGGAGGATGAACTTCTGTGAATGCTCCGCTGGAAAAAATTAAAAGCGAATTTCTAAAGGGAAGGGGAGTCAGGATAGGCGAGGCGGCAGTAGTTAGCCGGAAAGTGCATTTATCTTCTCCAGAACGCCCTCAATTGGTTCGAATTATCACCAATTCTGACGCCGGAAAGGTCTTTTACAACAGGTTCAATGAAGGCGAGATAGTGCATGTGGATTTATTCCACGAGGTAAAAAAAGTAGATGTAGAAAGGATCGCAAAGAGCCTTTTGAAGGCTTTGTCGGAGTCTTCCAGGGAATCTATGGGTGATTATATAGACATCCAGACGGGCAGCGGCGGAGGCCGATTGACCGGATCCCTGGATTACGGAAAGACCGAGAACCTCATGAAAAGCCACTTGAACCACGTGCATCTAGCCGTTTTGCTCGATGACGACAATCTGGACTTCCTTCTTTTTTTAGTAGATAAATTGGAAGAAGCGCTGATGGAGCAGGGCGTGGAAATAAGAAAAGTTGAGAAAATTAAAAATGAAGTGGGAATGGTGCCCTTCAATTTGTCTCCATACGCTACCAATTCTGATTCGTATTTAAAGCAGAACAATTTCAGAGAAGAAGGGTCTCAAAGAAGCGCATACCAAAAGGCCATAGAACTGAGCGAATATTTTGGCAGCTTAAAGGAACTT
>QGUT01000017.1 GCA_003242255.1 Bacillota bacterium | reverse complement strand
AATAATCGAAACAAAGGAAGAATTGGTAGTAGCCTATTATCTTTTCACATTGTCTGCATTCCACAACGAATGTTATGCGGCAGGATTAAAAAGCAATATTTTCTTAGGCTCCTGGCCTCTTAACGGAGCTATTTTTGATATTGCCACAGTCCTTCTTTCCACGCTCAGTATAATAGCATTTTTCCTCATCCCGACATACCAAATAAAGTTAACAACGGAAATGATGGCTATAATATGCCTTCTGCTGCGAATTTATATATGGCTAAATTTCGAAAACAAGCTGGATTGAACTACCCATAGGAAATTTGACAAAGAAAAATAACTCTGGTAAAATAGCAGCAAAAATAATATATCGCTAAAGGCGTTGATGGAGGCCAGTAGGAAGTCAATCCGATGCACAGAGAGCGGTCCCACAGGCTGAAAGGCCCGCCGTCGGAACTTCTGAAACCCACCTCCGGAGTCGCTGGAAACGGCCGGCATTTTGCCGTTATCCCAATGAGCCCTTATGATTTCTCGTTTAAAACAGGGTGGTACCGCGAAAAACCTTCGCCCCTTTGGTGCGAAGGTTTTTTAATATTTGATTATAATTTTTTTCAGGAGGGAGAATAAATGGAAGAAAAGTACGTCAAAGAAATAACTCCCAAATCAGAAGATTTTTCCCAATGGTACGTAGACGTTATCGTAAAAAGCGAACTCGCCGATTACTCTCCCGTCAGAGGATGCATTGTCATAAGACCTTATGGCTACGCTATATGGGAAAACATACAAAAATTGTTAGATCGGCGTTTCAAAGAAACGGGGCACAAAAACGCGTATTTTCCCATATTCATACCCGAATCCTTGTTGCAGAAGGAAGCGGAACATGTAGAAGGGTTTGCTCCTGAAGTTGCCTGGGTGACTCACGGCGGACAGGACGAACTCGCAGAGCGCCTGGCAGTAAGGCCTACTTCCGAAACCATCATATGCAGCATGTATTCCAAATGGATTCAGTCCTGGAGGGATTTGCCCGTTCTCATCAACCAGTGGGCAAACGTCGTCCGCTGGGAAAAGAGCACCAAACCTTTCTTAAGGACAACTGAATTTTTATGGCAGGAGGGTCACACCGCTCACCGAACCGAAGAGGAAGCTGAAGAAGAGACTCTGAGAATGCTCCAAATATACAGGGATTTTGCAGAAAACGACCTGGCCATCCCCGTTATAAGCGGAAGAAAGTCTGAAAATGAAAAATTCGCGGGAGCTTTGAGGACGTACACGATAGAGGCAATGATGAGCGATGGCAAAGCGCTGCAGGCCGGTACTTCTCACAACTTGGGCCAGCATTTTTCAAAAGTGTTTAACATTCAATTTCTGGACCAGGACGGCAAGCTGAAATACGTCTGGCAGACTTCCTGGGGAGTTTCAACGAGGCTAATAGGCGCCCTAATAATGACTCACGGCGACGACAGAGGCCTGAAATTGCCGCCCAGAATTGCCCCCATTCAGGTTATCATCGTTCCCATTTTCGGCAAGAAAAAAGAAGAAGTGCTGGCCAAGTCGAGAGAGTTGTATCAACTTCTTAAGGAAAAATTCCGGGTTGAATTGGATGACCGGGATGAGTACACTCCCGGCTGGAAATTTAACGAATGGGAAATGCGAGGAGTACCTGTGAGACTCGAGATAGGTCCCAGAGACCTGGAACAAAACCAGGTTATGCTCGTTCGCAGAGATACCGGGGAAAAAATCCTGGTCAAAGAGGCGGATTTACTGAATTTCCTGAACGACCTCATGGAGGATATCCAGGCCAATATGTTCAGGCAAGCCAAAAAATTCATGGATGACAATACCCATACGGCCACCAATTTTGAAGAATTAAAAGAACTGCTGATCAACAAAAGGGGATTCGTCAAAGCCATGTGGTGTGGCGAAGGCGAATGTGAAAAAAAGGTCAAAGAAGAGACGACAGCTACGCTTCGATGCATTCCTTTCGAACAGGAAGTAATTTCCGATAAATGCGCCGTATGCGGGAAAAAAGCCGATAAAATGGTATATTTTGCTAAATCTTATTAGAGCTAGCCGTACCCTTCCGGCCGGTTAAGCGGCCGGAAGGCTAAATTATTTTTGCACTTATGCTAAGCATATCTTTTAAAGGAAAAAAATATATATGAAAAAATGATTTTTCCCTTTGTTGAATTTTCAATGCAACTGTGGTACATTTTTTTGCTGGAACCATTTTAAATATAAGAAAGGAAGATTATAATGACTGTGGCGGCAGTCATCCCAGCATACAACGAAGAAAGAACGGTGGGAAATATACTCAGTCTCCTGAAATCAATAAGTCTTATTGACGAAATAATTCTCGTCAGCGACGGTTCCACCGACAAAACTGCCCACATCGGCAGAAGTTATGGCGTCAGTGTAATAGAACTCACCAAAAATCAAGGCAAAGTCAGCGCTGTAATGTGCGGGGTAAAAAGTACGAATGCTGATATCGTATTGCTCTTAGACGCTGACTTGGTTGGCTTAAAGGAAGAGCACGTTTTAGATCTTTTGGCACCAGTTTTAAAAGGCGAATCCGACATGACCGTCGGGGTATTCAAGAAAGGGAGGGGAGCAACCGACCTTGCTCAAAAAATTGCCCCGTTTTTGTCAGGTCAGCGGGCCCTCCGGAGATGGATTTTTGACAAATTGGAGGATTATAATGCAAAAGACTATGGACTCGAAATGGCCCTTACGGCTATAGCTAAAAAGGAAAATTTAAAAGTCAAACTTGTGGTTTTGAACGAATTGACCCATGTCATGAAAGAAGAAAAAAGGGGATTTATAATCGGTGCCGCTTCTCGACTGAAGATGTATAAGGATATTTTAGCTTTCTTCTTTAAATCAAAATAGAGGTGTTATGAGCCGATATGACTAGTACTGATATACTGCTTAGAATCTTTCTTTCGGTTTTGCTGGGGGGCATAATAGGCATAGAAAGGGAGAGCGTTAATAGGCCTGCGGGTTTCAGGACCCATGTGCTGGTCTGCACAGGGTCCACCTTAACCATGCTGGTATCTATATATATGTTTGAGAAATACAGAGCTCTTACTTCAATAGATCCGGCTAGAATCGCGGCCCAAGTGGTGAGCGGCATAGGGTTTCTGGGTGCTGGCACTATCATCAGGGTAGGGCCTACCGTAAAAGGATTAACGACGGCGGCCAGCTTGTGGACGGTCGGATCAATTGGCCTCGCGATCGGGAGCGGATTTTATATAGCTGCTATAGTTGCGACTTTATTTACCTTTTTGACTTTGATTTCGCTGTCCAGGATTGAAGATTTTATAATTGGGAAAAAACTCCTGCACTCCATATATTTAATTGTCGATGATAAGCCGGGTCAAGTGGGCAAAATCGGCACTATTTTAGGCGAAATGGGAGTCAGCATCAAAAAAATAAGAATAGAAAATAATGCAGAACAAGAAGATTCTAAAGTAGCGATATATCTCTTAATCCGTTTACCTTCGAACGTAAAGCTGGACGATATAATTTCTCGATTTTCCCAAATAGACGGAGTATATAGCATAGAAACCTAATTGGGGGATCATTATGGTAAAAATGAACGCCGTCCTTGACGAGAGCCAGTTCAGCCATGAAGAAAAGGCGGAGCTGGACCGTGTTTGCATCAAAAAGGTAATAGCCAACGTCGCCAAAAGAGAGATAAAAATCGAATTGGAAGCCGATCACAAATTGTCGGCCGAAATACTATCGAAAATAAAAAACTTATTAAAAGATAATCTGAAAGGCTGTCGGGAAGTCGTTATAGATCTTTTAGTGAAAAATATTTGGTCTGGAAAAAATCCGAGCCAAATAGTCGAGGCGAACTGGGGAGATTGCTTAAAAAGCCTTTTTAATAAAATCCCCTCGGCCCGACTATGGATGCTCAACAGCACCTGCGAGTATGACAAAGGCATTTTATTTGTGTACATAGATAAAAACGGCATCGAGTACTTGCAAAAAAAACGGTGCGGCAAATTCATAGAAGATTACTATAAAAATCTTGAAGTAAATTTAAAAGTCCAATTTAGAGAAAAAGAACCTGCGGAATATTACGATATATCCGAGGAAGAAAGGTTGCTGGTAGAAAGCTTGCTGAAAGCTACAACCGAAAAATCCGATAACCCCCAGCAGCAGGAAGCCTCCAACGATATAGTACTAGGCAAGGATGTGGAAGGCGAAGCCATCCCTTTAAAGGATATAAACGATGAAATTAACGATGTAATCGTGCAGGGCGAGGTATTCCAGCTAGAAACCAGGGAGATAAAAAACGGAAATAAAATGATTACCTTTGGCCTTACCGATGGTACTACTTCTTTAGCAGTAAAGATATTCGCAACTTCTGAAAATTACGGCAAGCTTGAAGCAATTAAAGAAGGAACTTGGATAAAGACAAGGGGGAAAATTGAAAAAAATTCTTACTCGGGAGAATTGGAATTAAGGCCTAAAGACATCAAAATTGTACCGAAACCCACCAGAACGGACAACTGCGAAAAAAAGAGAGTGGAACTGCATTTGCACACCAAATACAGCGCCATGGATGCGGTCTGTTCACCTGAAGAAGTCATCGAGATGTGCAAAAACTGGGGGCATAAAGCGGTAGCTTTTACTGACCACGGCGTGGTCCAGTCCTTCCCTGAAGTTTACGAAGCCGCCAAAAAGGCAGGCATAAAGCCGATATACGGCCTGGAGGCTTACATTTTTGACGACGAATTCCCGGTGATAGTCGAACCCCCAGAAGGCCTAATCGACGATTTTGTGTACGTAGTGACGGATATAGAAACGACCGGTTTATCCATGGATTTCGACGAAATAATAGAGATCGGCGCTGTAAAAATCCACCGCGGGGAAATAATAGATAGATATCATTCTTTTGTAAATCCTCGAAAACCCATTTCTCCTCAGGTGACGAATTTAACCGGCATCCGCAATGAAATGGTAGAAAACGCACCTTTTATAGAAGAGGTCCTTTCCGATTTTCTGCAGTTTATGGGAGATGGAATATTTGCAGCTCACAATGCCGAATTTGATTCGGGCTTCATTAGAAGGGATTGCGAAAAGTATGGATTGAAATTCGACAACAAAGTGATAGATACCCTGAATCTTTCCTCCATTGTTTTCCCTGACCTTAAAAACCATCGCTTGGAGACAATAGCTAAAAAATTCAATATAAATATGGGAAAGCACCACCGGGCCGACGACGATGCTAATACAGCCGGATTGATACTCATCGAACTATTTAAGTTGCTAAAAGAAAGGGGAATAGATGACCTTTCAAAAATAAATAACGTTGGTAAAAAAGCCTGCCAACATTTGAATTCTTACCACGCCACCATCCTGGTAAAAAACCAGGAAGGGCTTAAGAATTTATACAGGTTAGTTTCAGCCTCCCACCTTGAGTATTTTTATCGCAATCCCCGAATTCCCAAAAGCCTCCTCAGAAAATACAGGGAAGGATTGATTATAGGGTCGGGGTGTGAGGCGGGAGAATTATTCCAGAGTTTAATCTACCATCACTCGGAAGATGATATCCGGCGCATCGTAAACTTTTACGATTTTCTAGAGATACAGCCTCTGCAGAATAACAGGTTCTTGATTGAAAAAGGGGTTTTAGGCAGCGAAGAAAGCCTAAAAGAATTGAACAAAAAAATCTATCTTTTAGGCAAAAAATACAATAAGCCCGTAGTAGCGACCGGCGACGTCCACTTTTTAAACCCTCAAGATGAGATTTTCAGGAAGATTTTGCTCACAATCCAGGGATACAAGGGCAGCGATATAACTTCAAGTCTTTACCTGAAAACAACCGAGGAAATGCTTCGGGACCACGAGTACCTGGGCAGCGATGAAGCAGTAGAAGTGGTTATCGAAAACCCCAACAGAATTGCGGACGAAATAGAAGATGGACTAAAACCCGTTCCCGATGAACTTTATCCACCAAAAATAGAAGGTGCCGATGAAGAAATAATAAACATGACATATAAAAGAGCTAAAGAACTTTACGGAGAAGACCTCCCTGAAATAGTCAAAAATAGAATAGAACGGGAATTAAACTCGATAGTGAAAAACGGCTATTCGGTCATATATCTGATAGCCCACAAGCTGGTAAAAAAATCCCTCGACGACGGTTATCTGGTGGGGTCCAGGGGTTCGGTTGGGTCTTCACTCGTAGCCACGATGTGCGGAATTACTGAAGTAAACCCACTCCCTCCACACTACTTATGCCCCAACTGCAAGAAATCCATTTTCCCGGAAAACGTGGAGGGAATAGTGGGGCCGGACCTTCCCGATAAAAAATGCCCCGACTGCGGAACTCCCATGAAAAAAGACGGGTACAACATCCCCTTTGAAGTATTTTTGGGTTTTGAAGGAGACAAAGTACCCGATATCGACCTTAATTTTTCCGGCGAATACCAACCCATTGCCCATAAGTACACCGAAGAACTTTTTGGGAAACACAATGTATTCCGCGCCGGGACCATTTCGACGATAGCAGAAAAAACGGCTTACGGTTTCGTAAAGGCATACCTGGAAGAGAAGAATTTGAGGGTTTCCGAATACGAGATCAATCGTCTGGCCGCTGGAATCACCGGCGTCAAGCGGACTACAGGGCAGCACCCGGGAGGGCTTATGATTCTCCCGAAGGACAACGAGATATACGAATTCACCCCGATCCAATATCCGGCCGACGACAAAGAATCGGGTGTTATAACTACCCATTTCGATTATCATTCTATAAGTGAAAGGCTGCTCAAACTGGACTTGCTGGGCCACGATGATCCCACCGTCATCAAAATGCTGGAAGAAGAAACGGGCGTAAATGCAAAAAAGATCCCTCTTGACGACAAGGAAACTATGAAAATCTTCTCCTCGGTGGAGCCCCTTGGAGTGACCCCGGAAGACATAGGGACGACGGTAGGAACCTTGGGCGTTCCCGAATTCGGCACCAAATTCGTCAGGCAGATGCTGGAAGAAACCCGGCCCTCGACCTTTTCGGAACTCGTGAGAATAAGCGGCCTTTCCCACGGCACCGACGTCTGGCTCAACAACGCTCAAGATCTTATTAGAAACAAAATAGCGACTCTAAAAGAAGTTATAGCAACCCGCGATGACATAATGATTCATTTGTTGGAAAAAGGTATAGAACCGAAGACCGCTTTTAATATAATGGAAAGAGTCAGAAAGGGGAAAGGATTGACCCCCGAATATGAAGAGATTTTAAAAAAGAACAACGTGGAACCGTGGTTCATCGAGTCCTGCAAAAAGATAAAGTACATGTTTCCCAAGGCTCATGCGGTTGCCTACGTAATCATGGCTTTTAGAATCGCCTATTTTAAAGTGCACTACCCAGAAGCATTTTACGCTACTTATTTCAGCGTAAGGGCCGATGATTTCGACGCCGAACTCATCCTGCAGGGACCTAAAAAGATAAAAGAGATAATAGAAGAGATTAATAAAAAAGAAAAAGCTGCAACTCCCAAAGAAAAAAATCTGCTCACCATTCTAGAAGTGGCCAATGAGATGTACATGCGTGGCATTCAATTTGTACCTATAGATCTGTATAAGTCGCATTACAAAAAATTCATAATTACTAAGGACGGCATCTTGCCCCCCCTTAATGCCTTGCCGGGATTGGGTCTTGCCGCAGCGCAAAGCATCTACAACGAACGGCAAAAAGGGAAATTTACTTCGATTGAAGACCTGAGAATGAGGACAAAAGTAACCAAAAATGTGATAGAAATTCTCCGGCAAAACGGCGTCCTCAACGGTCTGCAAGAGACAAATCAGATCAGCCTATTTTGAAGTAAACTTTTCATGATATTGTAATAAAAAGTAATATGTGTTATAATAAATGAAGATATTATTTTGAATTCATCGAGATCTGAAAGGCAAGAGTGGGTTAAATCCCACTCTTTCATATTAGTGACCGTTTCTCTATAAAAAATCATTTTTTAAAAGGGTGAAGGGAATGCAGAAAAACAAAATTTTAAAAAAGGTAAGCGAAATCGGAGAGCGCGTGGTAAGTTCTAAAGGATTAGAGATGGTGGACGTAGAATTTGTCCAGGAAAATGGAAATTGGTATTTGAGGTATTACATAGATAAGCCCGGGGGGATTACTCTAGACGATTGTCAGGAAGTGAGCGAAGAGATAGGCAGGTTGTTAGATATTGAAGATCCGATCCCTCACAGCTATATATTGGAAGTTTCGTCGCCCGGCGTTGAGCGGAAGTTAAAAAAAGAGAAGGATTTTATAAAGTATATCGGTTCCGATGTAGAAATAAAAACCTTCGAACCCATTGACGGCAAAAAAATATTTAAGGGGACTTTGAGCGACTATAACAACGGAATGGTAATATTAAATACAGATTCCGGCGTAATTAATATTCCCTTTGATAAAATATCTTCTGCCCAATTAAAATATAATTTCAATTTCGATGAATAGGAGAGGTAAAAATGAATATCGAATTTATCGAAGCTTTAGATCAAATAGAAAAAGAAAAAGGTATTTCAAAAGAGATACTTTTGGAAGCCATTGAGGCGGCTTTAGTTTCCGCGTATAAGAAAAATTACGGCACGGCGCAAAATGTAAAGGTCAATATAGACAGGGCAACGGGAGAAGTCAAAGTTTTTTCCCAGAAGACGGTAAAAGAGGAAGTAAAAGACCCGCTTTTAGAAATTAACCTGGTAGAGGCCAAAAAAGTTAACCCCCTGGCCAAAATAGGTGATATAATCTCTATAGAAGTAACTCCTCAGAAATTCGGGCGAATTGCAGCCCAGACTGCAAAGCAAGTAGTAATGCAGCGCATTAAAGAGGCAGAGAGGAACATCATCTACGAAGAGTTTGCGGGAAGAGAAACGGACCTGGTAACGGGTACAGTACAGCGCCACGATAAAAAGAACGTGATTATAGATCTGGGAAAAACCGAAGTTATCTTGCCACCCAACGAACAGGTGCCTACAGAAACCTATAACCAAGGAGACAGGATAAAAGTATACATCCTCGAAGTCAGGAAAACCACCAAAGGACCGGTCATAGTGGTATCCCGGTCCCATCCGGGATTGGTAAAAAGATTGTTCGAATTGGAAGTGCCTGAGATCTACGAAGGAATTGTGGAAATAAAGAGTATTGCCAGAGAAGCGGGTTCCAGGACGAAGGTAGCTGTGCACTCTCGGGATGAAAACGTGGACCCGGTCGGAGCCTGCGTGGGCCCGAAAGGCGCTCGCGTGCAAGCGGTGGTGGAAGAGCTAAAGGGAGAAAAGATCGATATCATAAAATGGAGCAAGAATGCGGCCGAATTTATTTCTAACGCCTTAAGCCCCGCAAAAGTCCTGAGCGTGGAAGTGGAAGAAGAGAATAAAATAGCACGGGTTTTGGTGCCCGAGAATCAACTCTCCCTTGCCATCGGCAAGGAGGGGCAGAACGCGAGACTTGCGGCAAAACTAACAGGCTGGAAGATAGATATAAAGAGTCCCAAAAACGAGTAAAGAGGGGATGGATATGAGCCCTAAAAAAATACCTATGAGGATGTGCTTGGGCTGCAAGCAGATGAAACCTAAAAAAGAACTGATCCGCATCGTGAGAACGCCCGACAATTCGATCGAGCTGGATCTCACAGGAAAGCGCTCGGGCAGAGGAGCTTATTTCTGCAGAGACGTTAAATGTCTGGAAAAGGCCCTAAAAGAAGATAGGCTATCTAAAGCCTTAAACCATGAAGTAAATCGGGAGACTATAGAAAAACTGAAGGAGGATCTAATAAAAAGTGAGGCCCTCTGATGTCCCGCCATTGCTCGGAATAGCCCGCAAGGCGGGAAAAGTTGTAGCGGGCCAGGAAGCGGTGGAAAAAGCCGTCCTCTCGAAAAAAGTTTATCTGGTCATAATCGCTGAAGACGCATCCTCAAATACAAAAGATAAATTTACGACCATCTGTAAATCGAGGGGAATTAATTGCATAATCTACGGTACATCCGAAGTCCTGGGAAAATGTATCGGAAAGCCAGCGAGGAAAATTATCGGCATTACTGATAAAAACTTTTCGAAGGAGATATGGAAGCGTTTGTACGCGACAAAAACGACGGAGGTGAGGAATATTGTCAAAAGTGAGAGTGTACGAACTAGCCAAAAAACTGGGAATATCTAGCAAAAAGTTGATTTCCATACTGGAGGATCTGGACGTCGATATAAAAAATCACATGAGCAGCCTGGAAGACGATATGGCTCAACTCATAATGGATTTAGTCTCGGAAGAAAAAGGCAGTAAGAAGGCAAAAAGCGAAGCACCCAAAACTCAGGAACCGCCCAAGAAGACCGAAGAAACAGTTTCCACATCAAAAATCCAAAAGGTCGTTCTGCCGTCCAAAATCACCATCAAAGATTTAGGCAGCAGAATAAACATCGAGCCGGTGAAACTCATAAAAAAATTAATGGATTTTGGATTAATGGTAAATATTAATGCTGAAATAGATTTTGAATCAGCAAAGAAACTAATAAAGGAATTTGGCTATGAGGCCGAAGAAGAAAAAAAGGATGAACTATCCGAATTAGACAAAGATGAGGCGCGGTCAGAAGAACTGAAACCCAGGCCTCCCGTTGTGACCGTCATGGGGCACGTGGATCACGGCAAGACGACTCTTTTAGACGCCATAAGAGAAACGAACGTGGCCGCCTCAGAAGCGGGAGGAATTACGCAGCACATAGGAGCGTCGCAGATAGAAAAGGACGGCAAGACTATAGTTTTCATCGATACTCCCGGCCACGAAGCTTTCACCGCTTTACGGGCCCGCGGAGCGAAAATAACGGATATAGTTGTTTTAGTAGTGGCCGCCGACGACGGAGTCATGCCTCAAACGGTAGAGGCCATCAATCACGCCAAAGCTGCAGGAGTCCCTATAATAGTAGCGATAAATAAAATCGACAAACCAGGGGCTAATCCTGAAAGAGTAAAGCAACAGTTGTCCGAATACGGTCTTATACCGGAAGAATGGGGCGGAGATACAATATTCGTCAACGTTTCTGCTAAGAACCGCAAAGGGATAGACACCTTATTGGAAATGATACTCTTAGTCGCCGAAATGGCCGAACTCAAAGCGGATTACAACGCCAGGGCCTCCGGAGTTATAATTGAAGCCAAATTAGACAAAGGTCGCGGCCCTGTAGCTACGGTATTGGTTCAAAAAGGTATTTTGAAAGTCGGCGATGCCATAGTGGCCGGTGCGGCTTACGGAAAGGTGCGGGCGATGAAGGATTCTCTGGGTAGGATGGTAAAATCTGCCAGCCCCTCCATACCTGTAGAAGTCATGGGATTTTCTGAAGTGCCCGTTGCCGGCGATGTAATAAAGGTTGTATCTAGCGAAAAAGAAGCAAGGGAGCTTGCGGAAAAGTACCAAGAAACCCACAGAGAAAAAGAAGATATAACTACTCCCAAACTCTCATTGGATAAAATTTTCGATAGGATAAAACAGGGAGAAATAAAAGAACTCAATTGCATTATAAAAGCTGATGTACAGGGCTCTCTGGAAGCTCTAAAACTGGCTCTAGAGAAATGCTCGACCGATCAGGTGCAGGTAAAAATTATCCATGGAGCGGTGGGAGCAATAAACGAAAGCGACATATTGCTCGCATCCGCTTCTAACGCCATAGTTATAGGTTTCAACGTGCGGCCCGATTCCAATGCTATAAAGCTGGCCGAGCAAGAGCATATCGACATCAGAACTTACAAAGTAATTTACGATGCCGTTGATGACATTAAGGCAGCCATGAAAGGAATGTTGGAACCGGAATTCAGAGAAGTAGTACTGGGCAGAGCTGAGGTCAGAGCCCTGTTTAAAGTGCCGAACGTAGGCACTGTAGCCGGCTGTTACGTCACCGAAGGAAAGATCACGCGAAATTCTTCCATAAGGGTAATCAGGCAGGGGATAGTAGTATACGAGGGCAAAATTCTTTCATTGAAGCGATTCAAAGACGATGTGCGCGAAGTTCAGAGCGGCTTTGAATGCGGTATAGCCATAGAGAAATACAACGACTTAAAAGAAGGAGATGTACTGGAGGCCTTTGTAAACAAGCAAGTAGAACAACAATGATAACTGGGGAGGCATTGCGGTGGAATTTTCAAGGACGGATAGAATATCCGTAGAGATCCAAAAAGCGGTAAGCGAAATTATAAATAACGAACTTAAAGACCCCCGCATTCAAGGTCTAATATCCGTAACGAAAGTAGACATATCCAAGGATTTACGTTACGCTAAGATTTTTCTGAGCATATACGGAGACGACGAGGCAAAGAAAAATGTCCTTGAAGCTTTAAACCACGCGGAAGGGTTTATAAAGCGGGAACTGGCCAATAGAGTTAGGCTTAAATTTATGCCGAAACTAAATTTTAAACTGGACGATTCCATAGAGTACAGCATTCACATTACAAAGTTGTTGAAAGATATGAATAACGATGACGGAGATGAGTATTAAAAAATGAATTTTTCCGAGTTGGCCGATGTGATTTTAAAACACAATTCTTTTATCGTAACGTCCCATATTATGCCCGACGGCGATGCGCTAGGTTCGGTGTTAGCTTTGACGCTGGCCCTGAAAAAATTGGGCAAAAATGTAGTTCCCATAATAAACGATATCGTTCCAGCCAAATTCAATTTTTTGCCGTATGCTGATAAATTAAGGCCATATACCCCACAAGTTGATAAGGCCGAAGTCATCATATGTTTGGATTCGGGTGATGTGGAGCGATTAGGTTTTAAAAATGACTTGAGGTCCATAGGTGACCTTATAGTCAATTTGGACCACCACAAGAGCAATTCACTCTTCGGGGATATAAATATTATAGACGATAAATCGTCTGCCACGGGCGAACTGGTATATCGTTTAATCAAAACTCTCGGCGTGCCTATCGATTTGGATATGGCTACGTGCATATACACCTCCATCATTACCGATACCGGCTCTGCAAAATATTCCAATACCACGCCATCGTGCCTTAAGATACTGTCGGAAATGGTGGAGATCGGGGTTCGCCCGGATTACATAAGCAGGGAAGTTTTCGAAAAGAAAAGCTATGCATCGATTTTGCTGCTAAAAGAAGCTCTGGACACTTTAAAACTTGCTGAAGGCGGCCAAGTAGCCTACATGGAATTGACGAGAGATATGTTTAAAAAAGCGGGTGCAAAAGAAGAAGATTCGGACGGTTTTATAAATTTCGCTAGAGAGATAGATGGAGTAGAAGTTGCTGTCCTTTTTAGAGAACAGGAGGATTTAAAAATAAAAGTGGGATTGAGATCTAAGGTTTGGGTGGACGTAAGCCGGATAGCAGAGAAATTTGGAGGAGGCGGTCATGCGCGGGCCGCCGGCTGTACTCTTGAAGGGCCTCTGGAAAAAGCAAAGGACGTTTTTTTATCCGCTTTAAGCGAACATATACGAAAGTCTAAGAGGGATTAATAGTGAACGGAGTAATTAATTGTTTAAAACCCCCGGGAATGACGTCTCATGACGTTGTGGATTTTATAAGAAAACAATTGGGTACAAAAAAGGTCGGACATGGCGGCACCCTGGATCCCGGTGCAGCTGGTGTCCTGCCGATTTTTGTTGGAAAAGCCACGAAAGCGGTGGAATTTTTTGATGACTGCGATAAAGAGTACGTCGCAGAAATGACCCTGGGCGTTACGACCGACACCGGCGACAATCTGGGAAAAGTGTTGGAAATCAGAGAGTGCGAGGCTGAACCGGCATCTATAGTAGAAACCTTCGGCAAGTTTGTTGGAAAAATACAGCAGATACCGCCTATGTATTCGGCGGTGCGGCATAAGGGGAAAAAACTTTACGAACTCGCCCGCCAGGGCATTACTGTGGAGAGAAAACCTCGCACTGTAGAAATTTATTCCATAGAACTCATCAAATATGAAAAACCGAGGGTTTTATTCAAAGTCAGTTGCTCCCGAGGTACTTATATAAGGACGCTTTGTGAAGATATCGGACGTGCATTGGGTTGCGGCGCTCACCTTTCCTGCCTCATTAGAACCAAACTGGGACCTTTTAATATATCACGAGCCATAACTTTGGAAGAAATAAAGGAAAAATCACCAGATATCCTTGTGCCTTTAGAGGAAATCCTTTCTGCCTTCATGGCTTCCGCTACTATCCAGGTCAGAAACGAAAAATCTTTTTTCAAAGGTGCCGAATTTCCAGTAGAAAACCTATCGGACGAGCCTGATGAAAACCGGCGTGTGATAATTTACGATCAAAATAAGCGATTTATCGGCGTGGGAAGGATATTTAACCTGAATGCTAATCCCACAGTTAAAGTTGAAAAGTCATTTTTATGAGGTTGAGAAGGATGAAAGTATACACCAATTTAGATGCTTTAGAGATAAAAACCCCAACTGCTTGCGGGATGGGAAATTTCGACGGCGTTCACACCGGTCACCAGAGATTAATACGGGAATTGGTGACAAGAGCCAAAAAAGAGGGGCTGGAATCTTTCATCGTCACTTTTGAGCCCCACCCTCTGAAAATATTATCTCCCAAGTCCGCTCCGCCATTGATAACTTCTCTCGAACAAAAAATGAAACTTATTGAAAGTTTTGGGGTAAAAAATATCCTGCTAATACCTTTTACCAAAAAGTTTTCGGACACTTCTTACGAAGAGTTTATAGACCGCATTTTAATCGAGAAGTTAAAAACAAAATTTGTAGTTGTTGGTTATAACTTTCAGTTTGGCAGCGGCGGAAAGGGTACCGCCGAAAAATTGAAAGCCATCGGATTGAAAAAGGGTTTTGAAACTCTGATAGTCCCTCCGGTAACTGTCGAGGGGAAAACCGTCAGCAGCACTCTGGTAAGGGACCTCATCGAAAAGGGTAAAATGAAAGAAGCGGAAAAGTTGCTCGGGAGACCTTTTAGCATTCGAGGGAAAGTAGTTAAAGGACAAGCTATAGGGAGGAAATTGGGCTTTCCAACTGCCAATGTATCCCTTTCGCCCCAAATAGTAAAGCCGGCTTTCGGAGTATATGCCGTCATGGTTTCGAGGAATGATAGGTTATACCCCGGAGTTGCCAATATCGGATGTAAACCTACTTTTGCCAAAGGAGGATCTACCGGCAATGTAACTTTAGAAGTCCACATCTTCAATCTCAACAATGAAATTTACGGCGAAGTCCTTGAGGTGTATTTTGTAGAAATGATAAGGGGAGAAAAAGCTTTCGAAAATGTGGAAAGCCTAGCGATGCAGGTAAAAATGGATATGGAGAAAGCCCGTTCCATTTTGGATGTTTATTCTTGTAATCAAAAGATTTGTATGTTATAATAAATTTTGCGTGAATTGATGAACCCTTACTCGGTCTTTCGATTCCTCCGACGATCGACTGGGTTACAGGGGATTTTGGAAATTGAGGAGGTGATAAAATGGCTCTGGACAAAGCAGCAAAGCAGGAAATAATTGAGAAATTCAGGACCCACGAAAACGACACAGGGTCTCCAGAAGTCCAAATTGCTATTCTGACAGAAAGAATCAATCAACTGACTGAGCACCTCAAAGTACACAAGAAAGATCATCATTCTCGTCGTGGACTTCTAAAGATGGTGGGGAAAAGGAGAGCTCTCCTGAATTACCTAAAGAAAAAGGATATAGAGCGCTATAAAAATATCATAGAGAAATTGGAACTGAGAAAATAAATTTACTGCGGGGATTCCCCGCTTTAATTTTTTAAATGCTCAAAGAAGGAAATAATAACAATGATGTAGAATAGAAATTAATATTTCCAATTAAGGGAAAGGAGGCTAAAATTACTTGGAGGTATTTAAAACCGAAATTGCAGGCAGACCTTTCATCATAGAAACGGGCAAAATGGCTCAACAGGCCAATGGCGCGGTGCTTGCAAGATACGGCGACACGGTAGTCCTAGTTACGGCAACGGCTTCTAAAGAGCCGAGGGAGGGTGTCGACTTTCTCCCGCTGACAGTAGATTATGAGGAAAGGCTCTATGCCGTGGGCAAAATTCCGGGAGGTTTTATTAAAAGGGAAGGTAAGCCCAGCGAAAAGGCCATTCTGTCGGCAAGGGTCATAGACAGGCCCCTTCGACCGCTTTTCCCGAAAGGCTTTAGGAACGACATTCAGATTATAGCCACAGTACTTTCCGTCGATCAGGACAACAGTCCCGATGTGGTGGCCATAAATGGAGCGTCCATCGCCCTTTGCATATCGGACATACCTTTCGAAGGACCGATTGGAGCCGTTTCGGTGGGGTTGGTCGACGGGAATTTAGTGATAAATCCTACGGTAGAGCAATACGAGAAGAGCAAACTGAGACTTACAGTCGCAGGGACAAAGGACGCCATTTTAATGGTGGAAGCTGGCGCCGACGAAGTGACAGAGGAAGAGATGATAAACGCAATAAACTTCGGACACGAAGAAATAAAGAAGATAGTGCAATTCCAGGAGGAAATCATCGCGAAAGTCGGCAAACCCAAGATGGAATTTACACCTCTCGAAATTGATCCCGAACTGGAGAAAGCAGTGACAGAATACGCTAGGGAAGAAATATTGAAAGCCATTAGGATCTACGATAAGCAGGAAAGAGAAGCATATCTGGAAAAAATTAACGAGGATACTATCGCCCATTTCCAGGAAATATTCCCGGAAAAAGAAAAGGAAATCGCCGACGTACTGTACAACATTCTCAAAGAAGAAGTAAGAAAAATGATCACCTATGAGGGAATTAGACCGGACGGAAGGAAGAGCACGGAAATCAGACCCATATCGTGCGAAGTCGGTATCCTACCGCGAACCCATGGCTCTGGTCTCTTCACCCGAGGACAAACCCAGGTTCTGACGGTCGCCACTCTCGGCGCATTAGGCGATGTGCAGATTTTAGATGGACTGGAGCTTGAAGAGAGCAAAAGGTACATGCACCATTACAATTTCCCACCATACAGCACCGGGGAAACCAGAGTGTTGAGAGGGCCAGGAAGAAGAGAGATCGGTCACGGCGCTTTGGCTGAAAGAGCTCTAGAACCCATGATACCATCGGAGGAGGAATTCCCGTATACTATAAGACTAGTTTCGGAAGTCTTAAGTTCCAACGGTTCTACCTCTATGGCCAGCGTCTGCGGTTCTACATTGGCCCTGATGGATGCGGGTGTCCCAATCAAAGCCCCGGTAGCCGGCATTGCTATGGGACTGATAAAACAAGACGACAAAGTGACCATATTGTCGGATATTCAGGGCATGGAAGACTTTTTAGGCGATATGGATTTTAAAGTGGCCGGAACTTCCAAAGGAATTACAGCAATTCAGATGGACATCAAGATAAAGGGCATCGATACCGACATTTTAAGAAGGGCCTTGGAGCAAGCAAGACAGGGGCGGCTCTACATCTTGGAAAAGATGTTAGCCACCATCTCAAGTCCTCGAAAGGAACTTTCTCCCTACGCCCCGAGAATCTTCACCACTGTGATTGATCCCGAAAAAATAAGGGACGTCATCGGGCCGGGTGGAAAGATGATAAACAAAATCATTGCAGATACGGGAGTAAAAATCGACATAGAAGATGACGGTAAAATCTACGTAGCGGCCCCTAATGAAGCAGCGGGCAAGAAAGCGCTGGAAATGATCAAGAATATAACGCAGGATGTGGAAGTGGGCAAGATATATCTCGGCAAGGTTTTGAGGATAACGAATTTCGGTGCCTTCGTCGAAATACTCCCTGGAAAAGAAGGTCTTGTCCATATATCCAAATTATCAAAGGGAAGGGTAAAGAGAGTAGAAGACGTAGTAAAAATTGGAGACGAAATTTTGGTTAAAGTTACGGACATAGATAAGCAGGGAAGAATAAACCTTTCCCACAAGGATGCGCTCCCCGAACAACCCAAAAACAAGAACAAAGCAGAAGCATAAACCGAGGTTCATCGGTTTATGTTTTTTTATGTCATAAATCAGCAATAATGAAAGTAAGATTCATAGTGAAAAACATGGTGAAGGGGGGCGCTTATGAGGTTCTATGTTTTTAAGATAAACAGAAATTTTATAAATATTATCTGTATATTACTTCTCACCGCGAGCTGGATATTTATAAACACGAATAGCCCCGGCGAAAATCTGCCCACGTTCTTGGAAGGACAGCCGATCTACCAGGCCGAAACCGATGAAAAAGCTATGGCTTTCACGTGCAATGTGGCTTGGGGAAATGAATTTATACCTAAAATGTTGGATATATTTGAAGAAAACGGCGTAAAAATTACGTTCTTTATAGAAGGGAGATGGGCAGAAAATTATCCGGACTTACTCAAGCTTATACATTCTAAAGGACATGAAATAGGAAACCACGGCTACAGTCATGCCCACCATTCTAAACTTTCCTTTGATGAAAACCTGAACGAAATAAAGAAGGCAGAAGAAGCTATAAAAAGAATAATCGGAGTAAAAACGGAACTTTTTGCACCCCCATACGGAGAATTCGGTCAGCAAACTTTAAAAGCGACCAATGTCCTCAACTATAAATTGATTATGTGGACCATCGACACAATCGATTGGAAAAAACCGGGGGCAAACTACATAATAAATAAAGTTATAAAAAATGCAGGAAATGGTAAAATAGTTCTCATGCACCCTACTCAAGATACGATAACCGCACTGCCCACCATCATAAAAGATCTTCAGCAGAAAGGGTATAAAATTACAACTGTGAGTGATCTCATAGGGGACAGCAATTAAAACTCCTGACTTGCCATTAGTTGAAATCCCGTGGTAATTAATGTATACTTTAAATAAATAAAATTTAAACCCCACATATTACTACTAGCA
>QGUT01000144.1 GCA_003242255.1 Bacillota bacterium | reverse complement strand
TTCGCCCGAGAGGTGGAACCAGATAAAGGACATACCCCAAGCTCTGAAGCCCGAGGATTTCGATAAGAAGGAAGGGAGGGCTTGAGAATATGATAAACACTGAGGTTCTGGTGGAAGAAGTAGTAAGAGAGGTACTGAAAAGGCTGTCGGCAGGGAAGGCGGATTCGTGCTGCAGGGAGCCTGCGGAAAAGGCCCCCGAAGTGCCCGAGGGCCGGGAACTCATCCTGGAAGAAGTAGGCCCTGCCCAGAAAGGCACCAAAGAGGACGAAGTGGTGATCGGACTCTCTCCCGCCTTTGGAGTGAAATTCCACGAAAATATAGTAGGCGTGCCGCTGGCGGATATTTTGAGGGAAATCATGGCAGGCATCGCTGAAGAAGGCTTAAGGGCGAGGGTCATAAGGGTTACCCATACCGCCGACGTAGCTTTCATCGCCCACGCCGCGGCGAAGCTCTCCGGTTCGGGGGTGGGGATCGGCATCCAGTCCAGGGGGACTACGGTGATCCACCACAAGGACCTGCAGCCTTTGAACAACCTGGAGCTTTTCCCGCAGTGTCCCGTGCTCACCCTGGAGACTTACAGGGCCATCGGGAAAAACGCGGCCCGCTACGCCAAGGGCGAGTCGCCCACGCCGGTGCCCGTCATGAACGATCAGATGGCCAGGCCCAAGTATCAGGCCAAAGCGGCCGTGATGCACAATTTCGAGACCCAGTTCGTGAAGCCGGGCACGAAGCCCGTGGAACTCCGGGTATCCTTCGGCAAAGGAGGCGCTAATCGATGATAGACGAAAAAGCCCTTGAGGAAATAGTAAGGCAGGTCCTGCAGGAGCTGGGGAACTCCAGGGAAAAGGCCAAAGAAGAGCCGAAAAAGTGCGAGACAAAGTGCAGCCAGGAGTTCGGTCTGGACCCGAAGAAGGACTACCCGCTGGCCCAGAAACACCCGGAACTCATAAAATCCGCCACCGGCAAGAGCTTTAAGGACATAACCCTGGAAGAGGCCTTAAAAGGAAACGTCAAGGCCGAGGATTTCAGGATTTCGCCGGAGACCCTGCTCATGCAGGCGGAGATCGCCGAAAGGGTCGGAAGAAAGCAGTTCGCCGAAAACTTAAGGAGAGCGGCGGAGCTCACCAGGGTTCCCGACGAGAGGATTCTGGAGATCTACAACGCCCTGAGGCCCTACAGGTCCTCCAAGGAGGAACTCATGGTCATAGCCGATGAACTGGAGAGCAAGTACGATGCCCCGAGGTGTGCGGCCCTGGTGAGGGAAGCTGCCGAAGTCTACGAAAGGAGAAGGAGACTGAAGGGCATGGAGTAAAGAGAATAAATTTTGTGGAGGAAGAAAGATGATTATCGCTGGTGTCGATATCGGCAACAATACCACCGAAATAGCCCTGGCAAAGATTGAAGACGGCAAACCCAGATTTTTGGCGAGCGGGATTTCCAGGACCACCGGCATCAAGGGGACCCCTGACAACGTGGTGGGGATAAGGCTGGCCCTGGAGGAAGCCGTAAAAAAGGCCGGCTTAAGGTTAGAGGAAGTAAAGCTTCTGAGGCTCAACGAAGCGACGCCCGTAATAGCCGACGTTGCCATGGAAGCCATAACCGAGACCATAATCACCGAATCCACCATGATCGGGCACAATCCGTCGACACCGGGGGGAGTAGGATTGGGGGTAGGGATAACTACCCCCATCTTTGAATTGCCTTCCAAAAACCCCGGCGAAAAGGTGATAGCGGTCGTCCCCAAAAACGTGGACTACGAGGATGCGGCGAGGATCATCAACCGGGCCCTGGAGAAGGGGGTCGACGTCCAGGGGGCCATCGTTCAGAAGGACGACGGGGTCTTAATATCCAACCGGCTTTCTAAGACCATCCCCATTGTGGACGAGGTGTCCCTGATAGAAAAGGTGCCCCTCAACATGCTGGCCTGCGTGGAAGTGGCGGAGCAGGGGTTCAGCATAAAGACCCTTTCCAACCCCTACGGAATAGCTTCGGTCTTCAACCTCAGCCCCGAAGAGACCAAGAACGTGGTCCCCATCGCGAGGGCCCTTATAGGAAACCGTTCGGCGGTGGTCATAAAGACCCCGGCAGGGGACGTGCAGGAGAGGAAGATCCCGGCGGGGAGCCTGAAGCTGAAGGGAGAAAACGGTTCCGCCGTGGTGGACCTGGAAGAAGGGGCCGAAAAGGTGATGAAGGCGGTGGAGCAGGTCTGGCCCCTGGTCGACGCCGAAGGGACTCCGTCCACCAACGTGGGGGGCCTCATCGCCAGAGTTAAGGAAACAATGGCAGAGCTCACTTCCCAGAACCCGAAGGACATAAGGATTCAGGACGTCCTGGCGGTGGACACCCTGGTGCAGCAGAAAGTCACCGGGGGGATTGCCAACGAATTCTTCTCGGAGGACGCCGTGGCCATCGGGGCGATGGTCAAAAGCTCCAAGCTCCCGATGGAAAAGGTGGCCGAGCGGGTGGAAAAGGAACTCGGGATCCCGGTCGAGATAGCGGGGGTCGAGGCCAACATGGCGATCCTCGGGGCCCTCACCACTCCGGGTACCGACGTCCCGGTAGCCGTGCTGGACCTGGGCGGAGGTTCGACCGATGCGGCCTTGATGAACAGGAAGGGGGAGGTCTTAAGCGTTCACCTCGCCGGGGCCGGAGAGATGGTGAACATGCTGATAGCCGCCGAGCTCGGCATATCCGACAGGCAGGCGGTGGAGGACATCAAGCGCTACCCCGTAGCGAAGGTGGAGAGCCTCTTTTCCATAAGGCTGGAAGACGGGACGGTGAGGTTTTTCGACAAACCCCTGGACCCCCAGACCTTTGCCCGGGTGTGCCTCTTGAAAGAAGGTAATCTGATTCCGCTGCCGGCGGGGCTCAGCATGGAAAAGATAAGGGAAGTCCGCAGGAGCGCCAAGAGGAAGGTGTTCGTGACCAACGCCGTAAGGGCCCTTTCGAAGGTGGCGCCTTCCGGGAATATAAGGCTCATAGATTTCGTGATCATGGTGGGCGGTTCGGCCCTGGATTTCGAAGTGCCCGAGATGATTTCGGACACCCTGGCCAACTACGGGATCGTGGCCGGAAGGGGAAACATAAGGGGGACGGAAGGGCCGAGGAACGCCGTGGCCACGGGGCTCGTGCTTTCGGGGTGGGGCCGATGAGGGTCTTTGAAGAGATAAAGCCGGCGGTGAAAATTTACTGCGAGGACGAGGAGCTCGCCAGGCCCTTTTTGAAGAAGGTGTGCGATGGACTGGAGGAAGAAGGGGTGCCCTTTGAAATAGAGGTAAGGCAGGGTGAAGATCCGGAGCACATGGCCGTCAGCGCGGCTAGAGATTCCCGGGTGAACATCGGGATATTCCTGGGCAAGGACGGAATCTGCGTGCTCACCCACTCCAAGATGCCAGCAAACATGCCCGTAATGAAGATTTACCCTGAACTGGAGGCCGCCGACGGGTACAGGACGTTGGGAACCAATGCGGCGAGGCTCGCCAAAAATATGCCCTTGAAGTTTTGACGAAGGAGGGGGAGCGTGGGAGGGAAAAAGGCTTTGGGCCTTATAGAAACGGTCGGCCTGGTGCCAGCCATTGAAGCCGCCGACGCAGGGGTAAAGGCAGCCAACGTGAAGCTCGTGGGGTACGAGCTGGCGCGGGGCGGAGGATTGACCACCGTAAAGTTTTTAGGAGACGTGGCGGCGGTGAAGGCTGCGGTGGAAGCGGGCAAGGCGGCAGCCGAAAGGGTAGGTAAGGTTTACGCCGTTCACGTAATCCCAAGGCCCGACGACCAGGTCGAGATTTATTTCGAGAAAGAAGTAAGGGCAAAGGACGAAGAAAAGAGGTTGGGCAAGGGAGAGGAATCGGATGAAACTGAAGGAGAGCCGGAAGGTCCCGAAAGGATAAAGGAAGTTGAGGAAGATAAAGGGAAAATTCTAGAGCGGGAAAATAAATCGGAAAAAGAAATCCGGAAAATTTCGGGTGATGCTAGAGAAGATGAAGAAAAAGCCAATAAAAAGGCTGAGAAAGAAGAAGCCGTGGAAGGAGCCAGGGAAGCATCCCATGATGCTGGAGAAGTTGAAGACAAAGCCGATAAAGCCGCTGAGAAGAAAGAAGCAGTAGAAGGGGCCCGGGATGCTTCAGATGGTGCTGAAGGAACTGAACGAAAAGAGACCGAAGCCGCTGAAGAAGATAAATCCGGAGAAAG
>QGUT01000143.1 GCA_003242255.1 Bacillota bacterium | reverse complement strand
TTAACCTAAATATAAGGGATTTAAACGTACTTTAGCGAACAGGCAAAAAATAGCGTTGCAAAAGTATTTAGCCTAACTATAAGGGATTGAAACAATGCTTCCAGCAGTTCATCGTGGTATTTCAGCACCGTATTTAGCCTAACTATTAGGGATTGAACGTTCCCGGCCGGCTATCAGCCGTCAAATAAGTGAATTGGAAAATGCAAAAATACAAGAGTAAACTCGGGGGCGGCCTTCAGTAAGTTCCATGAAAAATGCGGCCGTTTTGCCTATTCCCCGGGACGATGCCGTTATCGTCTATGGGCGGATGGAAAGAAAATTTAACCAGCGCTGGAGTAGAAAAGTTTTAGGAAACCATTCGAAAAAATCTACGCACATGAAATCAACGACAGGACTAAAGTCTGACTTTTCCAGGATTTATTTGGGTTGGGAAGGATTTTTTGGATTTTCGTAGAATTATTTATAGAAAATTACAATTATAATTTTTATCTTTTTTACGGGTATTTCCTAACTAAAAGTCATTAAAACATATCGGCCCCCGGCGGAAGGATTAAAAGAGGCTGGAGTATTTAATCTAACTGCAGCTTCTCGTGAGAATTCGGAATTACACAAATTATTCGGAGGAATGATGAAAAATGCTCTCAGCTGTAAAAGAAATAGGTAAATTGACGATAGAAAGAGAAGGAAGACAGCTTTTGGATGTGCTCATCGAAGATCCAAACTCAAATGGAACTTACGAAAAAGTCATAGCGATAACCTTCGATAAAATAGGTGATGAAATAAAATTTTCCAGCGTCGAACTCGAGGATTACGAAAAGAGCAAGATAATGAAATATCTCTACCGGAGTGGAGCGGCGAACGGAGCCGATTTTACCCCTACCGCCAAGATTGCAAAGGATCCGAGAGGCACCTTCGACAGAAAGATATTGGGTTGGTTTGCCATTTTGAATAAAAAACAGATAAAACTGACCGACGAAGAAAGGAAGTTTTTAGAGAGCATTAAAGACCAACTCGAAAAAAATGCGCAAGTCATAAAAGATGAAATTTCCAGTATCAGGGATGAGACGCCAAAGAAAATCGGAATATTCATTACACTTAAGATAAGAGAAGGAGAAGGGAGTAAGACGAGTTATATAGGTGATTATGATGTTTTCAGGAAACTGCTGGTATACCAGGTGAATGAAAAAGACAAGCGATGCGCCGCTTCGGATAAGGTCTGCTCGATATGTGGCGAAAAGAAGCCGGTGGTCATAGGTAATCTCAACACTTACGCCTTTTACACTTTAGATAAACCTGGGTACATAACCGGCGGCTTTAGAGAGGAAACGGCGTGGAAAAACTTCCCCGTGTGTTTTGACTGCAAACTCGCCCTGGAAGAAGGTAAGAAGTACATAGAGCAGAATCTGCAATTTAGCTTTTGCGGCATAAAGTATTACTTGATACCAAAGTTTATGGCCGGGGTCGAGAATGTCTCGGATGATATCCTCGATATCTTCTGTAACTCTTCAAAATTGGTTTCTCTAAAGGGCCAGGTTGTTAAAAGTATTACGAGAGATGAAGAGGATATTTTGTTCTACCTCAGAGATGCGAAGGACGTCCTAACGGTAAATTTCCTTTTCTTACAGAAGATGAACGCAGCGGAGCGAATTTTGCTCTTGATAGAGGACGTTTTCCCATCCCGCATCAGAAAAATTTTCGACGCCAAAGAGCGCATCGACGAAATTTTCGGGGACGATTTTACGTTCGGGACGGTGAGAAGCTTTTTCTCTAAATCCGATCCGAATAAGAGAAGTCCTGACCTTGACGGTTATTTCCTGGACATAGTCGACAGGGTGTTTAAAAACCGGCCAGTGAGCTATCATTTCGTGCTGCAGTTCGTAATGAAGAGAATAAGAAGCGAATTTGTTAATGGCGAAAATTTCTACAAGGCTGTGAAGGATGGCCTGATGGTTTTGACTTTTTTAGAAGAGTTAAAGCTCATAAAAATGGAGGAAAAGGATATGGAAGAGAGGTTGTTTGAGGATTTATTTAAAAAATATGGTTCAACCTTTGAAACACCTGTCAAAAGAGGGCTCTTTCTCCTGGGGGCTCTGGCTGAGCTTCTGCTCAGAAAGCAATTTAAGGAAAGGGGGGGCAAGCCTCCTTTTCTCAAAAGCCTTAAGAGCTTGAAAATGAGCGAGAAAGATTTCAAAGGGCTTCTGCCCAAAATCCAGAATAAGCTCGAGGAATACGAGTCATTTGACAAAGGTAAAAAAATTCTGGCGAGAGAAATATCCCACTACCTCCTCTCTGAAAAAGAGGGCTGGGGCATGTCGGTGGATGAGATGAATTTTTACTTTGCCTGCGGCATGAATTTGGCCGACGAGGTCGCGAAAGTAATTTACCCGGGAGAAAAGCCGGAAGAGATATCAGTTGGGCAGAAAAACTAACTTTGCGGGAGGTATATTGAAATGGCTTGCATAAAAAACAGGTCGGAAATCCTTTTTCTCTACGATGTGACGGATGCCAACCCGAACGGAGATCCGGTCGATGAGAATAAGCCCCGGATCGATGAGGAAACAGGTGTAAATATAGTGACGGACGTACGCTTAAAGAGGACAGTCAGAGATTACCTTCATTATTATAAAGGCCTTGAAGTATTCGTCCTGGAGCTGAGAGACGATAAAGGCAATTTGAGGAGTAAAGAAGCCCGGATGGCTGATTTTAAGGACAATGAAGACATTCTAAAAAAGTGCATCGATGTAAGGCTCTTCGGTGCTACCACGGCGGTAAAGGATAAGACGATGACCCTGACGGGTCCGGTCCAGTTCAAATACGGCCGGTCACTGCACAGGGTGAACGTCATGTATGTAAAAGGCACGACGGTGATGCCTTCCGGGGAAGATAAAAAGCAGGGCACCTTCACGGAAAAATATATCCTGCCGTATTCGCTCATAGCTTTTTACGGCGTCGTCAATGAAAATGCGGCGGCCAACCAGGGGATTGAACTTACTGAAGAAGATGTCATGTACCTCTTGGAAGGGCTTTGGAACGGCACGAAAAACCTCATATCTACTTCAAAAGCTGGCCACATGCCGCGTTTGCTGCTGCAGGTGGCATATAAAGAGAAGAATTTCCACATAGGAGAGTTGGACAAGCGGATAAAATTCGTTAGCGAGAAAAACGATGAGGAGATAAGGGATATAAGGGACGGCGTGCTCGATATAACTGAACTCATAGTAGCGCTGCGTAAGCACGCAGATACTGTGGAAAAGATCAATTACAAAGTCGATGACCGGCTGGTCCTGTCGATGGATGGCAAGACCGTATCCATAGAGGAAGCACTGAGGGGCTTTGTACTGAACTCACTTACATTCTAAGGGGAATTGTGCCATGAAAGTAGTCGCATTTGACGTTTTTGGGGATTTCGGCCACTTTAAGAAATTTTACACCACCTCATCGCCCCTTTCCTTTTCTTTTCCGCCTCCGCCAACGGTAAGGGGGATGTTGGGAGCAATAGTCGGCGCCGATAAAAGAGAATGTCTCGAATGCTTTTCCCACAAAAAGTGCAAAGTGGCCATCCGAATCCTCTCGCCCGTGAAAAAGATGAGGATGGGCCTAAATCACGTAAATACCAAGGGGAACTACTGGATTCCGGTAAAAAAGGGAAAGCACGAGGCCAGGACGCAGATACGCACCGAATTTTTGAAAAATCCGTGTTACAGGTTTTACGTGTACCACGAGGATGCGGATATTTTTGGGAAACTCGTAGAAAACGTAATGTCTCACAAGACCGTTTATACGCTTTCGCTAGGTCTTAGTGAACTTCTGGCCGATTTCAGGTTCGTAGGGGTGTTTGATTTCGTGGAGCGCTTTGGGGAAGAAGGGGAAATAGTCACGGTGATCCCGGCAAGTTCGCTGGAAGATGGCGGGATTGTTTTCGAAGAAGGTAAGCAGTATTTTAAGGAGAAGATCCCCGTAGATATGACCCCCGAGCGCGTGGTGGAAAGGTATGAAGACGTGATATTCGAAGTCCAGGCGAAACCTATTCGCGCGCATACTCGCGTCTGCTGGGAGGTCGAAAATGGGGAACGCGTCGTCTTTTTCTGAATTATATTCGCATCCTGGAAAGCCTTTAGAAGAACATCTTGTAAATGTGGCCCGTTTAGCGGAAATGAACCTCGAGCAGTGCCCGACGGATATTTTTAAAG
>QGUT01000142.1 GCA_003242255.1 Bacillota bacterium | reverse complement strand
CGGTGACATTATGGTATAATATATTCGAAAATCAACAATGTGATTTTTGACAAGGAAATGAGAGTGGTAGATTGAAACTGAAAGTCCGACCGGAAGACTTCATAGTAAAGGAACTGGCCGACATAAAGTTTTCGCCCGACGGACCTTACCGCATATACCTGCTGGAGAAGAGGCACTGGAACACCATGGACGCCCTGAAATTTATTTCCCGGGAAAACAGAGTGCCCCTCTCCAGTATAGGCTCTGGCGGGAGGAAGGACCGCCACGCCCTGACTTGGCAGTACATATCGGTCCCGAAAAAGTACGAGCTCAAATTCGAAAAGCCCAACGTGAAGCTCACCTTCCTGGGCTTTGCCGACGACTTCGTATCGCCGGCGGTCCTCGAGGGCAACTATTTCGAGATAACTTTGAGGAAACTCCACCGGGAGGAAGAAGAAAGGATAAAGGAAAGGCTTCCGGAGGTGGAAAGGTACGGCTACCCCAACTTCTTCGACGACCAGCGGTTCGGCAGCGTGGAAAACCCCCAGGAATTCCTGGCGGAGAGGATAATAAAAAAGCACTACAGCGGGGCTTTAAAATTGTACTTTTCCACCGTGCACCCCGAGGACTCTAAAAAAGAAAAGGAGAGGAAGCGGGAAATAGAAAGGCTCTGGGGAGACTGGGATGCTATCCTCCCCCTCTGCAGGACTTCCGTCGAGCGGGAGATCATTAAAATCCTCGCAGAAGGTTCGGGGAAAAAGGCCCTGGTGGCGGCCCTGAACGCCATCCCCAAAGAAGAGCTTTCCATGTTCTTCTCCGCATACCAGAGCTTTCTATGGAACCTGACTTTGAAGAAAATCCTGCCCCGTTACGCCGATGAGCTTCTCGAGGTCCGGGGCAAGATAATGGACTACTTCTTCTACAGGGCCCTTTCCGATGAAAGCCTGAAGTTCCTCAAAAAGCTGGAAATCCCCACCGTGTCGTCGCGGATTCCGCCGTGCCTGCCGGAAGTCCAGAAGGCCCTGGAAGAAGTCCTGGCCGAGCGGGGGGTGAAGCCTTCCGACTTCAACCTGAAAAAGATCAGGAAGTCCTTTTTCAAATCCTTCTTAAGACCCGCCCTGGTCTTTCCGGAAGGGCTTTACGCCGGCCCCTTCGAGGAGGACGACCTCTACCCGGGGTACAAAAAAATCACTCTGAAGTTCACACTTCCTCCGGGCTCCTTCGCCACCATGCTGGTGAAGGCCCTGGGAGTGTAGCTAAATAGAGTTCAACAGCGGAGAATGGATGCTATAGAAGGGAGGACTCATATTGAAAATAAAAAAAGCCGTAATACCCGCCGCCGGGTTGGGCACCCGCTTCCTGCCGGCCACCAAGGCCCAGCCCAAGGAAATGCTCCCTATAGTGGACAAGCCCACCATCCAGTACATAGTGGAGGAGGCGGTGGCCTCCGGCATAGAGGAGATCCTGATCATCACGGGTAGAAACAAGCGGGCCATCGAAGACCATTTCGACAAATCGGTGGAACTGGAGCTGGAGCTCAAGAAAAAGGGCAACGGCAAGCTCCTCAAGGTAGTGGAGGACATATCCAACATGGCCGACATCCACTACGTGCGCCAGAAGGAGCCGAAGGGCCTGGGGCACGCCATATACTGCGCTAAGACCTTCGTGGGCAACGAGCCCTTTGCCGTGATGCTCGGCGACGACGTGATGTGCTCCCAAAAGCCGGTATTAAAGCAGATGATGGAAATATACGAGAGGTACAACTGCACCATACTGGGAGTGCAGCAGGTAAAGGAAGAAGACGTGAGCAAGTACGGCATAGTGGACGGCGCCTTCATCGAGGACCGGATATACAAGGTGAACGACCTGGTGGAAAAGCCCAAGAGAGAAGAGGCCCCGTCGCGGATGGCCATTCTGGGAAGGTACATAATAACCCCCCGGATTTTCGAGATATTGGAGCACACGAAGCCCGGGGCGGGAGGCGAGGTGCAGCTCACTGACGCCTTAAGGGAGCTTTTAAGCTACGAGGTGATATACGCCTACGAATTCGAAGGCAAGAGGTACGACGTGGGCGACAAGCTGGGGTACCTCATGGCAACAGTGGAATTTGCCCTGATGAGGGAAGACTTAAAAGAGGATTTCAAAAACTACCTTGCCGACCTCATCAAAAAGGACCTGCCCGGATACCGGGAAGCCGCAGCGGGGGGCGGGAAAGATTAAAGGCCGCGCAAAAAGCGGCCTTTTTTCATTCCTTCAGCATGTTGGCGATCATGGAAGCCGTGAGGTTCTGGAACTCCGGAGTCTTGATGAGTCCCAGCATCATGGGAAGCCAGGTGGTGCTCAAAACGGCGGCGCCATCGCTGCCGACCTTGCCCTTTTTGTTGGAAGCCTTTAAAATTTCCCGGGCCCTTTCTACTACCTGGGCAAGGCTTTCCACCGCCGATTTGGTGACCTCCAGCGAGCCGGATACGTTTTCGAGAGCGAGAGATACCTTGCCGCTTGCCACCGCTTCCCGCAGGGCCTTCTTCATCACTCCCGTGAACTCGCCGATTCCCCTCATATCTTCACTCGTTCCCGCCACTTCTTTTTCTTCAGCTTTATCTATCGTTTCTTCCATTTCCGGCCCTTCCTTTTTTATTTCTTCCATTGCTTTCCCCCCTCCCCCTTATATTTCCTTCTCTATGATATGCTAATTCACCAGCAAGTGCCCCATTGAATAATGTAGTATTAGACTTCACGAAAGGGGGATTTTCGTGGTTCCTGCGCTTTTCTTATACAGCCTGATCCTTGCCGCGGCGTTGAAAAAGCACAAGGCCAAATCCAAAAAAAAGCGCCAAAAAATCGTAGGCTTTAAAGAGGGGGTGGAGATCCTCCAATCCCGTAATATTCTAGCATCATACGGAATAAAGATTAAAAAGGAACTGCCGCTCGTAGATGCCTGCCTTTGCGAGGTGGAGGAGCAGGACGAAGCTGTGGTTCACCAGCTTTCAGCGGACCCGACGGTGGAGTACATCGAAGACGACTACGAAGCCTATATCCAGGTGATCCCACATGCCACCAGTGTCAAAGCTAAAACCCAGATCATACCCTGGGGTGTAAAAAAGATATCTGCGGTGTCGGCGTGGAAATTGTCTCGAGGAAGGAAAGTCCGGGTAGGGGTCATAGATACCGGCGTGGACCTGGAACACCCCGATTTGAAAGAAAACATAAAGGAAGCCAGAGGATTTCTGGACTGCAGAAATATCCAGGACGACAACGGCCACGGGACCCACGTGTCGGGTACCATCGCGGCCCTGGACAACGACATCGGAGTGGTGGGGGTGGCGCCGGAGGTCGAAATCTACTCGGCCAAGGCTTTTGACAAAAACGGGAAGAGCACCATTTCCAGCATTGTGGAAGCCATGAATTGGTGCCTGGAAAAGGGCGTGCACATAGTCAACATGAGCTTCGGCATAAAGCAGAACAGCTTGACGCTTCGCCGGGCGGTAAAGGCCCTGAGCAAAAACGGCGTCCTGATGGTGGCTGCGGCGGGGAACACGGGGAAAGAAGGGGCTGTGCTCTATCCCGCCAAATACCCGGAAGTAATAGCCGTCGCTGCCTGCGATGAAGAAGGAAAGCCGGCAATATTTACCAGTTCAGGGCCCGAAGTGGACATCATCGCCCCGGGCGTCGACATCCCCTCCACCTATAAAGGCGGGCAGTACAAGGCGATGAGCGGCACGTCCATGGCCGCCCCTCACGTTTCTGGAGCTCTGGCCCTGGTCCTTTCGAGGTGCAGTATGGCTCCTGAAGAACTGAAGGAAATCTTAAAAGGGACGGCGAAGGACCTGGGCATCCCCAGAGAAAAACAGGGGGCCGGCCTCGTCGATGTGGAAAGAGCCTTATTGAGCGCAGACAGCAAGGGGGTCTCGAGATGAAAGATTTTGAAGAAATAAAAAGGGAGATAGAAAGGTCCGGCAAGACTCCGGAGGAAATCGCAGAGATTTTCACGTCCTACGGCCTTACCCCGGATAACCCGGAATTCGCCAAAAAGATCCTGGAAGACGCGGGCCTCGTAAATCTAACTCCGGAAAAGATGCAAGAAATGATGTTGAAACTCAGCGAGAGCATACCGCCGGAGCTCAAGAAGAAAATGGCAGATTTCATTATGGAACTTACCAACTACATCCCGGCGGGCCCCATGCCGGAGGATGTGAAGAAATTCCTGGAGGGATGGAAGAAAGCCGGCGAGTGACTATGTTAACCCTGCTCAAGAGCAGGGTTT
>QGUT01000141.1 GCA_003242255.1 Bacillota bacterium | reverse complement strand
GCTCGAGGATTGCGACAGCTGCATAAAAAGTCCGACCGGGCCGGAAGTGGGCAGGGCCCTGGACGAAGACGGCATCCGGCCTTACGTTGAATTTATAAAATCCGTGGCTAACCGGGACTTTGCAGGCCTTAAGATAGCGATAGACTGCGCCAACGGCGCCGCGTACAGGATGGCTCCCCTGGTGTTCAGGGAGCTGGGGGCCCAGGTCTTCGTTGTAAACGACAGCCCCAACGGATGCAACATCAACGTCAATTGCGGCTCCACCAATCCCGAAGTAATATCCCGTTTTACGAAGGAAGTCGGGGCCGACGTGGGCCTTTCCTTTGACGGCGATGCCGACCGGCTCATCGCCTGCGACGAAAAGGGCGGGATTGTCGACGGCGACCACATCATGGCCATATGCGCCGATTACATGAAAAGGCGCGGAACCTTGAAGAACGATGCCGTGGTGGCTACGGTGATGAGCAACATGGGGTTCGAGGTGGCCTTGAAGAACAGGGGCATAAAGACCCTCAGGACCAAAGTTGGCGACAGGTACGTGCTGGAAGAGATGCTCCGGGGAGGCTACAACCTGGGAGGCGAGCAGTCGGGGCACATAATCTTCCTGGACCACAACACCACCGGAGACGGCATCCTGACGGCGGTAAAATTGCTCTCGGTGATGGTGGAATCTGA
Source organism: Bacillota bacterium (assembly GCA_003242255.1). GTDB lineage: Bacteria > Bacillota > Thermosediminibacteria > Thermosediminibacterales > Thermosediminibacteraceae > Fervidicola. The sequence goes on along the minus strand of QGUT01000141.1, from coordinate 3,594 downwards.
AAAACCCCTTTCGGAATTGAAGAATATAATGAAAGTGTATCCGCAGGTACTTGTGAACGTGAAAGTGAAGGACAAGGCCGGTTACGCCGAAAATGAAAGGATAAAGAAGGCCGTCGAAAAAGCCGAAAGCACCTTAGGCGAAAAGGGCCGGGTTTTGGTCCGGCCGTCGGGGACCGAACCTTTAATCCGGGTGATGGTCGAGGGCGAGGACGAAATGACCAAAAAGGAAATGGGATCGCAAATTGCCGACGTGATAAGGGAGGAACTTTCTTAAAGCAATTTTTTAAAAGGGGGTGATGGCATCGAGTAGGGCCGCTCGAAACGGCGAAAAATGAGAGAAAGGAGTGATCGGTGAAAGAATCGAAGATGGTTTTGAAATTACGATAAAAGCGCCTGAGCTCGCGAAAGCCTTTTTCGCGAGCTGACGAGGATGGGGTTTATCGAGGTTTTCGGCGGATGCCCCACGGCGGCCTGCCGCCGTAAGAGGCCTACAAAACCGGCGAGCGATCGCCGGGACAAAGGGGTCCTCAGCAGGCATGAGACTGATTTTGAAATTACCGGATCAAGGCCGTTGAACCTTGAAAATTTAAAAAGAAAGGCAGGAAAATTTATGTGCGGAATTGTCGGTTATGTGGGGGACAGGGAAGCTGCTCCCATTTTGATAGATGGGCTCAAGAGATTGGAGTACAGGGGGTACGATTCCGCGGGCATTGCCGTGTACAACTCCTCCAGCATGACAGTAATAAAGAGCGAGGGCAAAATAAAGGTTCTGGAAGATAAGCTCGGAGGAGCTTACCCCGAGGGCCATATCGGCATAGGACATACCCGGTGGGCCACCCACGGCAGGCCTTCGGATGTCAACGCCCATCCTCACAGCGATTGTTCGAAGGATTTCATCGTGGTGCACAACGGCATCATCGAAAACTTCCAGGAACTCAAGGAATGGCTCGAATCGGAAGGACACCATTTTGAATCGGAGACCGATACGGAAGTCGTGCCCCATCTGATAGAACATTTTTACAAGGGAGATCTGTTCGAAGCGGTAAGATTGGCAGTGCAAAAGCTGGAAGGTTCTTTCGCAATAGGGGTGATTTCCAGCCGGGAACCGGACACGCTGGTGGTGGCACGCCAGTCGAGCCCGCTCATCGTGGGCCTAGGCAAAGGCGAAAATTACATTGCGTCGGATATACCGGCCATCCTCCAGCACACCCGTCAGGTATACATCCTCAAGGACGGCGAGATGGCGAAGATAACTAAGAACGAAGTCAAAATTACCGACTTTGAAGGCAATCCGGTATCTAAAGAAATATTCCAGGTGAAATGGGACGCGGTGGCGGCGGAAAAAGGCGGCTATCCCCACTTCATGCTGAAGGAAATCCACGAACAGCCCAAAGCCCTTAGGGATACCATGACGGGAAGGCTTTACCCCGAAAAGGGCGAAGTCAAGCTGGACGACATCAGGATAACGAAGGAAGAACTGGAAAGATTGAGGAAAATCTTCATAGTGGCCTGCGGCACCGCCTACCACGCCGGGGTTGTGGGCAAGTACGTGATCGAAAAGCTCACCCGCATACCGGTAGAAGTCGATCTGGCCTCCGAATTCCGTTACAGGAATCCCATGGTTGGCGAGGACACGCTGGTCATAATAATCAGCCAGTCCGGCGAGACTGCGGACACCCTGGCGGCCTTGCGCGAGTCCAAAGAACTGGGGGCCCGGGTGCTCGCCATTACCAACGTGGTGGGCAGCTCCGTTTCCCGGGAGGCCGACGACGTGCTGTATACCTGGGCCGGCCCCGAAATCGCCGTGGCCTCCACAAAAGCGTATAGCACCCAGCTCGTCGCCCTGAACCTGATGGCACTCCACTTCGGGAAGCTCCTCGGGACCATTTCCGACGAGGAATTTAAGGAAATGGCCCTGGCCATGAAAAAGCTGCCCGAGCAGGTGAAGGCTATTCTGGATGCCGAAGGCGAGATAAAGACGATGGCCGAAAGGTATGCGGACCGGGAACACCTATTCTACATCGGCCGGGGGCTGGACTACGCGGTGGCCATGGAAGGGGCCCTGAAGCTCAAGGAAATCTCCTACATCCACGCCGAAGCCTATGCGGCTGGCGAGTTGAAGCACGGAACCCTGGCCCTCATAACCGAAGGAGTACCGGTCATATCCCTTGTGACCCAGGACCACCTCTATGAGAAAACCCTGAGCAATATCAAAGAAGTCAAGGCCAGGGATGCGGCCGTAATAGCTCTGGCCAACGAAGGGGACGAAGAGATTAAGAAATCCGTGGACCACGTCATATACATCCCCAGGACCCACCAGATGCTGACTCCGGTGCTGGCGGTAGTGCCCTTGCAGCTCTTCGCTTACTATGCTGCGGTGGCCAGGGGCTGCGACGTGGATAAGCCGAGAAATCTGGCCAAGAGCGTGACAGTGGAGTAAGCATTTATTCTCCCACCCATGCGAAAAAAAGTGGTTCCGTTGAGGGAGGAATAAGGAAAAGGATTTAGGTTCAAGTCCTTGGAAATAGCAAAGGGATAAGTGCGATGCCTTGAAAAATACGGGGCTTACACCACTTATCCCTTTTTCCTTATTATCCTTTATTCCTGCTCATTGGAACAACTTTTTCACTCAAATTAGATCAGTATTTTGAAAATTATTAGTAAATAATTCTGATTTAAGCAAAAACTTTATTACTTCCCAAAAAATACCATATAGATTTTATGCGAGTTGCAGAAGAGGGAAGCTGGAAGGGTTTTTTAAATTAACATAATTAGAGGTAAGGAAAAAAGGAAACAAGGATCAAGTTTGGAATTTGTTTTTTGCTTAAGTTTCCATAAAAAATAAGGCTGTTCCGTCAAGATGGAAAAGCCTTTCCATTTTAGAAGCATTGATTTAAATGAATTAATGAAAGGATCGGGTGTACAGCGCATGAAAAAGAAGGTGGCATTCGTATGTGTCCATAATTCCTGCCGTTCTCAGATGGCAGAAGGCTGGGCCAAGAGACTGGGAAGTGATGTACTGGAAGCATATTCTGCGGGAACAGAGAGGTACCCTGAAGTGAACCCATTGGCGGTGCAGGTAATGGAAGAAGCAGGAGTAGATATGAGCACCCATTATCCAAAACTATTGAGCGATATTCCAGCAGAAGTGGATATATTAATAACTATGGGATGTAATGTAGAATGCCCTTATGTGCCGTGCAAACATAGGGAGGATTGGGGGATTGCTGATCCGTCAGGTGGACCGATAGAAGACTATAGAAGAACAAGGGATATTATTAAAGAGAAAGTAAAGGATTTGATAAAGAGGATAAAAAATAACCAGCTTTGATAAATATAAACAAAAAAGGTGCAGTGAAGATAAAAACTTCACGCACCTTTTTCTTCAGTCTTTTACTTGACAAATGCAACAGTTTCATAATACAATTAATTTGAGGTGATCACATGGAAAACCAGGGAAGTAATTATTTGCGTGAATTAATTCGAGTATTGGTAAGAAACTTAGGTATATTGGAAAAGAGTGACGCAAGTTGCTGCGGGGTTACGATTTCCCAATGTCATGCCATTGTAGAGATTGGGAGGTCAGGGGAAGTT
>QGUT01000140.1 GCA_003242255.1 Bacillota bacterium | reverse complement strand
CACGGTGCGCCTGGATATCTTGATGCCTCTCTTGTTCAGGTCATCGGCTATCATCTGATCGCTCAAAGGGTGATAGGGGTCTTCTTTGGAAATCATCTCTTTTAACATCTTCTTGATGGTCTCCGCACATACGGAGGAGCCGCTGTCGTTCTCAAGGCCGTTTTGGAAGAAAAATTTGAGTTCAAAAACTCCTCGGGGAGTCTGCACGTACTTGCCGTTTATGGCTCGGCTTACCGTGGACTCGTGAACTCCCACCGCGTCGGCTATCTGTTTTAAGGTGAGGGGCTTTAAACCCGATATGCCTTTTTCTAGGAATTCCCGCTGCACTTCCACTATGGCCTTGATGACCTTATAGAGGGTCATCCGCCTCTGTTCTATACTTTTAATGAGCCAGAGGGCCGATTCCAGTTTTCTCGTGAGAAATTTGGAAGTCATGGACTCCTTGTCTTCCGTGAGGAGCAATGACCTATAGTATGGATTGATCGACAGCCGCGGGGTCACCGAGTCGTTCATTATTACGACATACTCGTCCCCCACTTTTTCAATAACCGCATCGGGGATTACATACTGGGTTTCGTTGGCCGAAGAAAAATTCCTGGCGGGCTTCGGGTCTAAGCTCAGCACTATATCTTTCAGTTCCTGGACCTTCCCCAGGGTCACGTTTAACTTTTCCGCTATCCTGGAGTACCTGGCGTCCGCCAGATCTTTCAGGTGATGACGGATCAACTCCTCCAGCTTCGGGTCCTTAATGCCCTTCTGCTCCACCTGAATCAAGAGGCATTCCTCTAAGTTCCTCGCCCCAACTCCGGGAGGATCAAAGGTCTGGATAACCTTTAAGGCCTTATCCACTTCGTCTGGCGAAACTTTCAGAATCCTGGACGCCTCCTGGACGCTCACGGCAAGATAACCATTTTTATCCAGATTTCCTATGAGGAATTCTCCGATTTTAAAAGTTTTTCTGTCCACCTCGGCCAATCGAAGCTGCATCAAAAGATACTCCTGCAGCGTTTGGGTAGCTGAGACGAAATTTTCAAAGCTCCTCTCCTCTTCTTTTCTCTCTTTTGGGAATCTCAGCATATCCCAGTCGAAATATTCCTGCAGGTATTCTTCCCACTCGATGGTGTCTTCGTTGGCCTGAGCTTCGTCAAAGTTTATCTCATTTTCCGGGAAGGCCGGATAACCTTCTTCTTCTTTGTCCAAAAGGGGATTGTTCAAAAGCTCCTGCTCTATATAGTTGCAAAGTTCCAGGCTGGACAGCTGCAGTATTGTGATCGCCTGTCTCAATTCCGGTGTCATCAAGAGGCGCTGCGTCTGGGAAAGGGTGAGATTATAATTCAATTGCATAATTTGAGCCCCCTAAGCTCGCAAAATCTAAAAAAATCATTGCCACTACATATTATATTCGACAAAAATATCTATCTTACCTCTTTTATAAATATACATTTTATTAAGCATTTTTTTGAAATTGCAGTCAAAATATTATATAAAATCTCAGTTTTATTATATCATAAAATGAGAAGAGAGGAGGATCACAAAATTGATCCTCCTCATCCATATTTTAGTGGGTTTCCACGTCTTTGGCGCCGTTTTGCCTCATTATCTCGGCTGCTTTCTGGACCTTCTGGTCGCTGGTGCGGATCGCCGCTAAAATCTTTCCTTTCTTAACTTCCTCCTCGTAATGACGGCCCCTCTCCTCGGGAATGCCCCAGTCTAAAAGGCCGCCGGCAATGCCGCCGGTAGCAGCACCCGAGAGCATCCCGGCGATAGGTCCTGCAGCCACTATCGGTCCGAGGCCCGGGATCGCTAAAGCTCCGGCTCCCAGAGCCAGTCCAGCCAGACCGCCGAGAATTCCGCCGGCAGTGGTTCCGTCGGCCACCGAATCCATGTTCATCCCGTCTTCATTGGCGTTTCTCTGCTGACCGCCTTTGGCCACCACCGAGATTTCGTTCGTATCAAAGCCTGAATCCCTGAGTTCATCCACGGCTTTTTCAGCCTGCTCCCTATTTTCAAAAACTCCTATGACCGTTTTAGCCATTTTGATACCTCCTCCTAGATATTCACATTTTTATTCTCTCCTCGTTCTCTTTAACTGATACGCGCATCATTTTAGGGAAAAAGGAAAAAATAAAATAAAAAGATAAGTTCTAGGAGGAGGAAAATGTCCGATAATTTTTCTCAAGATCTCCAGAGCATAACCGATTCGGTCATAGAACAGCAGATGTCCGTAGAACAGCAAATTAAAAATTCCCTCGCTGAAGCCTCGACCAACGCGATTAGTTCCCGCCGTCTGGAAAACATACTGAAAGGCGCCCAAAATTTGGAACAATTTGCAAAAATGGGTTTATCCTCCATAAAAGCCAATACAAATCAGCTGAGGCAGACTCTGGACGACATGGAAAAGCAATGCCACGAACAGCAGGTTGCCATCGACCTGCAGGCAATTCAGGCAATGCAGCAGGCCATATCGGCCCTGGCCAAGGCTCAAAGTGCCCTCCTGCAAAGTCAGGCGATTGATAAAGTGTTCGGGACTATAATGAAATGCTCGGATACCTTATCGAAAATCGAATAATTATCATTTAAATTCTTCCATAATAGCCACTCCCGAGCTGGTGCCTATTCTGGTCGCTCCGGCCTCCAACATCTGCAAGGCAGTCTTCAGGTCTCGGATTCCTCCGGCAGCCTTTACTCCGATTTTGCCGTCGGCCAATTTGGCCAACAGGCGCACGTCTTCGACCGTAGCACCGCCGGGGCCCATGCCAGTGGAAGTCTTGATAAAATCAGCCTTTGCATCCATGCAGAGGTTGGCTGCGCTCACTTTTTCATTTTCGGTGAGATAACAGGTTTCAATGATGACTTTGACGATGGCCTCCGGATTTACTTCCTTCGCCGCCCGGACAACCCCCTCGATGTCCTCTCTCACCGCGTAGTAATCGCCGCTTTTCAAATACCCGATATTCATCACCATGTCCACTTCAGCAGCCCCGGCTTTAACGGCTTTCTCGGCTTCGAAGGCCTTAACTTCCGCAGAGGTGGCCCCGAACGGGAATCCTACGGTCGTCCCTACTTTGACGCCGCTTCCCGCCAATTTCTCTACGGCGTACTCAACATAGCAGAGATTGACGCACACCAGATAAAATCCGTATTTTTTGCCTTCCTCGCAGAGCCTGTCTACCTCTTCCAGAGTAGCCGTTGGCTTTATCAGGGTGTGGTCTATGACTTTCGCCAATTGTTCTTTGGTCATCATAAAAGTCCTCCTTCAACCTATGATACGCATATATATTAATTCTACCCCTTTTAAAATTTACCTCCCTGCGATCAAAATATTTGTATACCATGAAGGAATTTAAGAATTTGTGTAGTAATAATAATAGTAGTAACCAATATCATTACGAAGGAGATGGTAGCGATGGATATCCAGGACCTTGCCATTCAGAAAGACGATTGGAAAAAAGAAAAGCACGTCCCGGTCATAGAGATAAAAGGGCCTGCCAAAAAGGGCGAGCCGGTTGATATTCTCCTCTGCGTCGGAAAGGAAATCCCGCACCCGAACACCACCGAGCACCACATCCGTTGGATAAAGCTGTTCTTCCAGCCCGACGGCGAGAAATACCCTGTTCACCTGGGAACCTATGCTTTTGAAGCCCATGCTGAATCGGTAGAAGGGCCCAACAAGGGTTCGGCAAAATGCGAGCCCTGCGCTTACACCCGCGTGATTTTGGAAAAATCGGGCACGCTGATCGCGTTGAGCTACTGCAACATCCACGGTCTCTGGCAGAACGACCTCAGGGTCGATCTGGAAGGTTAACAATATCGAAGCCCCCGGAAGTGATATACTCCGGGGGCTTTTTTGTTTAAGTAATACAGGGGAATACTACTTGATATCGAAAAGAAGGATTTATGAATAGCTTTTATGCTCCGCTCCGGCAGGCGGGGTTTTTTCTTTTCAGGCGGAACTCGCCGGGGGTAAAGTTAATATAATATAGTAGACTTCGAAAGAAGGGGGGTTGCTTTTAATGGGCGATTATCCGAAATATCCCGACTACGACTGCAAAGGTTATCCCGATTATGACGACCATTACGACCATCACCATCACAAAAAACACGATAAGTGCGACTACGACATGATCGAATCCGAAATGACTTCGATGTTCGACCCTTTATGCCATGAAATAATGCACCACGTGCGAATGGTCTGCGACAGGAACGATGACCCGTGGAGATGCCCTTGTCCCACCAGAGAGATGGTCGAGCGCTGGTGCGACGAGGTTATGTATTCCTGG
>QGUT01000139.1 GCA_003242255.1 Bacillota bacterium | reverse complement strand
TATCTACACCAGCAATTTCCATATCTTCTTTAAACCTTTCAAGAACCATTGGACAAGTAACCCATGCAAAGATTCCTTTTAGGGATTTTACAGGGAAAAATAAAATCCTAGCATCTGTAAAAGCAAGACAACCGGCATGTTCATCACCGTTGGTAGGTCCAAACACAAGTTTAACCCATTCCTTTATCTTTACATCATCATTTCCTATTTTTACTGCTCTTTCCGATCTCTCAAATGCTTCTCTCATGCACCCCTTTATCCCAGAACCTTCAATCTTGGGAAAACCGGTATGCTTTTCTCTTTGAACAGGTAAATCCACAACCCCTATTTCACTTCCACTCCCTGGATGAAGCGAAGTTTCTGCAATTAAGAAAAATGGTCTAAAAGCCTGAAACATTTTTAGCCCTCCTCCCAGCTTATTAATTTAGCATTCCGCTTTTTTACCTTTCTTTTATTATTTTCCATAGCTTCGAATTTGCCTTTATATCTTCAAATTTGACCGTTTCTCCTTTTACATTTTCTAAATAGTACCTGTAATCACCGTAATCCTCGAAGGTTTTATAAATATAAATTCTACCATCCTTTTCAATGTAAAAAATACGATAACGATTATTACCGTCATCATAAACATAGTGTCCGTTTTTTAATTCCGTTTTTCCTTCCCTTATTTGCTTGTCCCAAAACTTGGTTTGCAATATCTTCTTTATATTTAACTGTTTTTCAATCTCCCTTTGGGTCTCCTCAGAAGCATAGTAGAAAAAGTACTTTTCTTTGTATTTCTCCCAAAAGATTAGCCCAAATGAATTCAAATACAAAAGTTTACCTTCCACTTCAATTAAGCCTTCTAGCTCTTTTTTTACGTTATAAGGAAGTTCTTCTTCTCTTTCAATGATACCCTCTTTATTAAACTCCAAAAACAGGTCTTCGTATTTTTCAAAAAGATCCCATTTGATATCTAGCGGCAAATAAGGAATTTCAATCAAAGCGTCCGTATCTTCAAATATGTAGAAAATGGGACTCTTATTTACCTGGCCTAATATAGTAAGATAAGGAATAGTGGCTTTATAACCTCCAGTTATATTTATAATTACATTATCACCCCATCCACTTGTTGCTATTTCATCATAAAACTTATGTATAAGATTATTCATTCCTATGATGAATTTCTCATTATCTTGTATTTGAAGGTTATTTATGCAATCAGGTTTTTTAATCTCCGAATCTTTAAAAATTTCCATATTTTGTAAAACATCTCTTATAATCTCTGCAGCCAATTTACCCATTGCCGTATCGGAATAAAGAAGATAAACTTCAAAATCTTCCTTAAATCTCTCTTTAAGCTTTACAAGGCTTTTTATTTCAGCAGAAAGTTCTTCTTTATCAGATTCCGAAAATTCAGAAATCCATTTTTCAAGCTTGGATTTTATTCTCTTTATGCGAGGGTCATTTTCCTTATATTCCTCTGCCGCTTTTTCCTTTAAATCCTCCATATCATTACCAAAATATTGATCATCAATTTCCCTTACGTAATTTTCAAAAATTGAAGTACCCACCATCGTCACTACTTTTTTCATACTTTCACTCCCCCCACTATGGAAAGTCCAAAACCTTCCTCTGAATTTACGTCAGAAATATTTTTAAAATGAAAAAGCTCTTTTATTTTGTATGCAGCCTCTTTTAAGTCATCCTCCAACACCTTAAAATAGTAGACGCTGCCGGCCGGTACGGCTTTTCTCATAGGCTTGGGCTGCCCTCTATAAATATCCCATCCGCCAACTGGTAAAGCCCTTCCTATAGCACAAGCCATAAGTTTCAACTTGATCTCTAACCCATTATATTCATACTTTCCTTCATAGTCGTCGTTTTCATCAATCCACCGAGGAAGCCACCCTTTTTCAAAAATAGCAGGAGTTGCAAGGTAAAGTTTAAAGTATCCATTCCTCAAATCGAATTCCATTCTTCTTAAGTCCTCAAGCTCTGCGACACCCCCATCATCACCATTTTTTAATTTCTCAAACTTTACTGCTTTCCCTTCACCCCCCAGTTGAAAAACCCCTTCTTCCGGAAAATCTTCCACTCCTTCTACTTCTGCAATTAAGGCTACATCTTTTTTAAGTCTAACAAGAGAAATTCTGTACAAATATCCTTCCTCGGAAGTTAAAGTATATGGATCCCTTTTTATGCCCACCTTCGGTTCCAAAACAAACAATTCACTCTTTTCCCTATACATTCTCTTTAAATTTCTTTTTCCTCTAATCTCAAAAATATCCTTTTCACCTTTTAAATACTTTTTAAATCCCTCTACAGTTAGCCAGTAATCCGTCGTTTCAGCCTTTTCATTCTTTTTCCAAACCAGTATATCAGAAAGTTTATAATCGCTTACCATTAGAGGAGGCTTCTTTAAATAATCCAGGCAGTATAATTTCCCCTTTTCAGAACCCTCCACCACATCTCTGGGCGCTAAAAACAAAGGGCTTGCGTTGCTATAAAGAAATACCCCCTTTAATTTTAAACTTCCCTTCTGACAAGGCGTACCTACTACCCTTTTTACATCTTCTTTAAGCAACCCATTGTAAAAATCTTCTAGTTTTCCGTACCGAAATATTAAAAAGCTTCTTATTGCGCTGTACAATGTACCCGGAAATGGCGGGAAAACAGCATCGGCCCAGGAATTCTCCCCCATTGTAAAAGGTCGTCCACTTCTGAAAAACAATGTATCCAAGGGAGTGATTTTTAAAAACACCTCACTATCCCTCCTTCCCCGCTACAAAGATGGAAACTTCTATTAAGTTTAAAAAATTAGTAAGATTTTGAGCTTCATCTTTTTCAAAGAGTTGAAATAACCTGTTGGAAATTTCTTCTGCGATTTTTCTTCTCTCTTCCTCTTTACCGCCAGTTATACTTCTTTGTATCACTCTTTTCAACTCCACTTTAAATAGCTGTGGATCCTCCATAAATCTGCCATTGTTGTTTATTAGATTCTTAAATTCTTCTTTTAATGTATAAATAACCTTGTTAGAAATCCAAATTCCGTTTTCTTCTTTTTTGAAATACTTTGCTGTCTCAGACAAAAGGTTTATTACATCCAGATTATCAAATCTCCACTTACTCACTGCCACCCTCATTTCCCCAGAAGATTTCATGAGAGCAATGGCAAACCCATCCTTTCCCTCCATCTCCTTTGCCTTATTTATCATTTCATTCACCCTATCAAGTACTATTTTCAAGGGCTCCTTATAATGGGCAATGACAATGCCTGCAGACGCACCGGCATTCTTACCCATTGTTAAAATTAATTCTCCCTCTTTTTCTACAAATCCTGTATCATTGTTCCAATCCACTTGTATCCGGCCATTTTCAAATTTTACGTGACCAGAAAAAGCAGCCCTTAATTTCTCCATCACCTGGAATAAATCTTTAAGATTTATAAAAGCCAGTACGTCGTCTCCTCCAGAATACACAAGCTTCCCTGTATGTTCTTCTTCCACTATTCTTCTTACCAGCTCTATTGTGTAATTTCTTAATGCGGTAGAAATAGAAGAGTGAATGGCGGGGGTAAGCAAGTTTTGTTTCCTATCCAATTCAGCGTGGGTGGTATCCCGAAATTCCTGCAGTTTCTCGCCTGATAACCATTTCCCCATATCATCTCCATCCAATTTTATCAGCGCATAATAAGGGCTAGAGGTACCTGTTTTTTGGATAATATTTTTTAATTTGCACTTCAAATTTTCTATCTCTTCGTTTGTAAGCTCAAGCCCTAATTCCTCTTTTATCCTCTTTTTGGTAAGGTTGCTCTCAAAAAACCACTCTCCCTCAATATTTTCTATATTTCCTTTTTCAAATAGCTCCTTTAACTTGGGTAAAGGTTTGACTTTTAAATTATAGAATTTTTCTCCTAAAACATTTTTGAATTCTTCAACATAACCGTTAAATTCTTCCTTAGCTCTCTTTAATGCCTCTTCCTTAAAGTCAGAAGAAGCTACCTCAGCGGTAGATGGAAAATTAAAATCTCTAAAAGCAGAGACATATTTAAACTTATCCCCTAAATATTTATCTAGAGCCCTTTTTACAAAACACACAGTGCAAAGTCTCTCTTTCTCACTTATGTACTTCCCAACTTCAATCCTGCCAACCCCCGCTTTTATCCAGCCTTCCCTTTCCCCGCATACATGGCATTTTTTGTTATACTCTTCAGATTGCTCAAATTCCCTCAGATTCTTTCTGGCACCAACAAACTTTTCTAACGCGGTGTAAGCTAATTGATAAGAAATACCTGTATCGCCTTCTTTTAATCCT
>QGUT01000138.1 GCA_003242255.1 Bacillota bacterium | reverse complement strand
ACTTACCGGAGGCAATTTTTTATAATTATAGCATAAGCTTTGCTGCCAGACAAGTTTGTCCCTCCTCCGGCCGAAAGCGGTATCTTTTATACTATGGGCCTCGGGGACTACACCATCCTGACCTGCTCTTCGCTGCCCTTTGACATCTTAAAATGAAGGCGCTCGAGGCGCCTTCTTATTTCCTCCACCTCGCTCGGATCGAAAAGATTGCCCAGCAGCCTCTTTTTTTCCCAGGCGGCGTCCAGAGCCTCCCGGGCGGCCATCGCCGCCTTTTCGTAATCCTTCAACTTGTGCTCGTAGAACTTGGCCAGTTCTATCAAGGCGAACTGGCGGTTTATGCCTTCTTTCGCCATCCGAATCCAGAGCCTTTCGGCTTCTTTCCACTTGCCCGCCCTCTTGCAAAGGAGTGAAAGGCGCCTTAAAGCTTTGTCCCTCACCGGCGGGGAGCACAAGGCTTCCTGGTAGCACCTCATGCTCTTTTCCCACATCCCCATGTCCTCGTACAGCCGGCCGAGGCAATAAAAATCCTGGGCCTTGCAGAGGCTGGAACCGAAAGGATCTTCCAGGACCCTGGCCATCGTCACGAGAAGGCTTACCATCGAGAGAATATCGAGCCTGTTGTGGTAAAAGACGGGCTTTAAGGGAAGGGGATTTCTGTCCTTCAGGTACCCGAAATATATCGAGGGAATCTCAAATCCCGGCACATCGCCTTCCCTTTCCAGCCGAAAGAGATTTTGCTCCAAAGAAGACAGGCTCAGGCTCTCCAGTCTCTCGCCGAATATGCGCCTTGCGCCGTGAAAAAGGTCCAAATGTTCCATTAACTCCAGGGGATTTTCCATTCTGTTTATCAAAAAGCGGGCGGAAAGCAGCGGACCGTCGTAAGCTTTTCCGTTAAAACTCACCAGGATTTCAAAATCCCCCAGAAGTTTTTTCAAACTGTATAGCAGGGCCGGCTCCCCGTCGAAATCGTCCATGAAATACTGCTCCAATTTAAAAGAATGACCCTCAAAGTACCCGACCCCTACCAGAAAAGCGTAGGTGCCGGACCCTCCCGCCAGGCCAGTGGTCTCGGTGTCGACAAAGACGGCCTTCCTCCAGTCGTGCTGAAAATCATCCCTTTTAGCTACGATCTTTAACGTTTCCCCGGAGATTTCCAGAAAGGAAGAAAGCCTGACTCCACCGTGGCAAAAATCCTCACTGAAGGTTTTCCCCACCAGCAGGTGGTCGCCGTAAGGGGTCGACACGACCTCGCCCTCCAGCAACTCCGCCGTGCGTCTCAATTCATCGGCTTTATTTACTTTTGGGGGCGAGTTTACACCCCCGCCCCCTTTTTTAATAAAAGCCCGGAGCTTTTCCGACAGGTTCAATCGCCCAACACTCCTTCGATGAGCTTTAACGCAAAAGCCTTGCTGCCCGGCCCTACCTCTTCCAGGGGGCCGACGCAGGAAGGACAGCCGTCCTCGCAGTCGCATTCGAGGATCAGCTGCCGGGCGGCCTTCAAAAGCGAATCGTCCATCTGGTAGAGCCTCTCCGCAAAGCCCACTCCCCCCGGATAGGCGTCGTAGATATAAATCGTGGGCTTTTGGGTAAAGGGCGACCTCACGTGGATGACCCCGCTTATATCCTTCGGGTCGCACATGAGGTAGAGAGGAGCTATGTTCACCATGACGTTGCAGAGCCCGGCCAGCCCCGCCTTCAGATTTTCCGGCGTCATGTCCGGCAGGTTCTCCGGCACCGTAAACCAGAAGGCGGTGGTGTGCATCTCTTCCGGCGGCAGGTGTATGGGCCCCGAACCCACGTTTTCGTGGGTGAAAAATTTGATCTTCTTGAACATCGTGGCCATGGACCTGACCAGGACTTCGCCGTAAAATTTCTCGCTTTCCTTTGCTCTGGGGCTTTCTTTTATGACGTCCAGAACCTTTATCTCCACCGCCAGATTGGCATCGGTGTAATAATCCACATCCACTTTCCGCACGTAAGCCTTCTTTTCTTCGTAATCCAGCTTCTCCACCTGGTACTGCTGGCCTCCGTGGATGTAAATGGCCTCTTCGTGGATAAGCATGGGGGCACTGGCCCGGTCCACCTCTCCTATGACCTTAGGAGCTTCGGTGATGTCGATCACCACGAAGTTTTCGGTGGTGGCACTCCGGAGGCTCACCTCTTCCGCCGGGAAGGCCTCCGCCATCCAGTGCCACCTTCCCCCCACGTGGCGCAGGATTTTCTCGCTCTCCAAAAAGGCCAGGATCTCTTCGGTCGTTTCGACACCGAACTTTTCGCCGTCCTCAAAGGGAAGTTCAAAGGCAGCGCACTTGATGTGGCTCACCAGGATGTACAGGTTGTCCGGGTTTATCAGGCCGCTTTCGGGGGGCGAACCGAAGAAATAATCCGGGTGGTTAATTATGTACTGGTCCAGAGGACTGCTGGAAGCCACCAGAATCGACGCCGACACCGACGAACGCCTCCCCGCCCGGCCGGCCTGCTGCCAGGTGCTGGCGATGGTGCCGGGATAGCCGGTGATTACGCTGACATCCAGGCTTCCTATGTCTATCCCGAGCTCCAAAGCGTTGGTGCTCACCACGCCTAAGATCTTCCCGTCCCTCAGGCCCCTTTCTATTTCCCGCCTTTCCCCGGGAAGATATCCTCCCCGGTAGCCCTTCACTGCCTCCGGCCCGTAATAAGTGTCCTTTAAACCCTCCCGGAGGTACGTCAGCAGGACTTCCACCGACAGGCGGCTTTTCGAAAACACGATAGTATTAATGCCGTTTTTCAAAAATTCCAGGGCCAGGTCTTTGGCCGCAAGAAGGCTGCTCTTCCTTATGCCGAGCTGCCGGTTGACGACAGGGGGATTGTAAAAAATTATATTTTTCTCCCCGGCAGGTGCCCCGTTTTTGTCGATGAGCACCATGGGTTTTCCCGTGAGCTTTTCCGCCAGTTCTTTGGGATTCGCAATTGTAGCCGAACAGCATATGAAAATGGGGTTGGAGCCGTAAAATCTGCAAATCCGGTGCAGGCGGCGGATCACGTTGGCCGTGTGGCTTCCGAAAACGCCGCGGTAGGTGTGCAGTTCATCGATGACCACGTACTTCAAATTCGAAAACAATTTTATCCACTTGGTATGGTGGGGCAGAATGCCGGTGTGCAGCATGTCGGGGTTGGTCACGACTATATGGCCGTCCTTCCTTATGGCTACCCGGGCCGAAGGCGGCGTGTCGCCGTCGTACGTAAAGGTCTTTATGTCTTCCCCCATGGCATCTATGGTCTCCACGAGTTCCGACACCTGGTCTTGCGAAAGGGCTTTTGTGGGGAAAAGGTAAAGGGCCCGGCTATTTTTGTCCTGTAGTATGGCGTTGAGCACCGGCAGGTTGTAACAGAGGGTCTTCCCCGACGCGGTAGGTGTCACCACCACCACACTGTGGCCCTTTGAAATTTCTTCCAGAGCTCTGGCCTGATGGGAGTACAGGCTGTATATTCCCTTTTTGTTCAGAGCGCAAATCAACCTTTTGTCCAGAAAATCGGGAAATGGTTCATACTCCGGCGCCTTAGGCGGGATCACTTCCCATCTGGTTACGCATTTTTGGAAACTATCCGAATTTTTCAATCTCGCAAGGAGTTGCTCCAGGTTCATTTGGCTTCCTCTCCCGAAGGGAAATTTGACGAGCTTTCCCAAAACCCGGAAAGCCCTTGTGGACCCTTAATATCATATCACATAAATATTTTACAATAAACCGTTAAAAATAAAATTAGAAAATCGGATTTGGGAGTGAAAAAAATGGTTAGCAAGATGCAACTTCACGCTGTGGGAGAAGCCTGCCCTGGCTATTCGTACATCGGCGGTGACGACCTTTCATCTTTAGACGAAGGAAAGGAACCGGTGAGCTGTGAAAACTGCATCCACTGGGTCCGAGGCAGGTGCGACATCGACCTGTTCGACGAGGTGCTTTCCAGCCTGGACCAGACGTAAGGGGAGATCCATATGTCGCTGAAGAAGAAACTTTTTTCCCAGAGAAAAACCTTTGCCCTTTCCGAAACGGGCTCCAACATCTCAAAGCCCGGCGGAAGGCCGGCTCCTCGCGAGATAAAATCCCAAAAAGCCCAGCTTGAAAAAAATCAGCCCGGCACTCGCAAAGACGTAAAATTAAAAATGGAAAAAAAGCAAAAATGAAATCCAAAAAGATATGCTCCCCTTCCTGGAAAGGGGAGCATATCTTTTTGCCTTTACGGAGCGGGGCTAAAACTTACCCTTTTCATGATCATTTTGGCGAAGGTCGTATATATGGGAATGTTAAAAGACTGGGTGATGAG
>QGUT01000137.1 GCA_003242255.1 Bacillota bacterium | reverse complement strand
CGAACAACAAAAACCAAAACAGAAGAGCTCGTCGGCGGCGTAAGATGTTAAAAAAAGACAGCAAAAAAACCTCATCGGCCCGGCCAGGCCCCAAAGGAGGAGAGAAAATTCCAACCCCATCCCCGCCACTACCGGGATTATGAGGGACAAAACCAGGAAGAGGTTCCTGTCCAGTCGGCTGATGATCTCGTTCACTATATAAAGGGGGGGCAGTTTTGAAGCTATAATCCCTCCCAGGCATATCACGGAAAACATCAGGGGTACCATGTTGTTTCTCGCGAAGTTGGTTAAAGTTTTTTTGGAAGATCTGGCTTTCATATCATTCATTCCCTCCCGCCTTGGTTAGTGCGTACAATATTACCCCGTTGCTCACTATTATCCTCACTACTTCCGACAGATTCCCTTCCGGCATCATCTTGTTTATTACCGGGAGAGAAATGGTAAGGAGGGACTGGAACAAAACCACCCCTGTTATTACGTTGGAAATGGAGGCCTTCCTCGCCGTGGCTCCGCCGATCAGTATCGCGGAAATGGCAGCAAAAGGCATCATGAGAGGACCGGTGTAGAGCTGAAAAAATCCGTAACTTTGGGCGTACACCAGTATGCCGATTCCACCTAAAACCATGGAGAGGATAGTTCCTATGGTCCTGTACTTATCCACATTTATTCCGGAAGCCTGGGCAAACCTAGGGTTGCTCCCCGCGGCCATCATGGCTATTCCAGTCTTCGACTTTAAAAAGAGCCATACAAAAAGGCAGCAGACTGCAAAAAACAAAAAGGTGCCTATGGGCAAGTCCAGATTGGGAAGTGTAATCAGGTGATCGAGCACCTTGTCGTATTTGTCCGCCAGGGTTATGGTGGTCCTGAGGCCCTTTCCACCTATCGCCCATACCATTTCGGGATTTTTAAAGGGAAGCAGCAGCCACCCAATGCACATCAGGGATACGACGGAAAAACCCATGTACGTCCCTACGGTCATCTCATCCCCCTTGACCCTGTTGAGCAATAGGGAATAAAGGTATCCCGCTATGACCGAAAGGGGAATGGAAATCAAAACCGCGGTCAAGAAGCCCTTCAGCCCTATCATGTTCAGTTCTATGGTTATGCAGCCGGCGATCAAACCGCATATTATCCCGATGGAGAGGGCAAAATTGAGCCCAGTCCCTGATACGATGCTGGGCACCATAGCCAGCACCAGAACGCTGTTCATCCCTATCCTCACCAGCGAGTCCTTTAACAGTCCGTAGACGCTCTGCTTTTGAAAAATCGCCACGATCAGGAGTATTATGAGCATGAGCGTGATGGATACTTTAGGATAGCCGTATCTATCGATGAGCTTTTGCCACAGTTTCCTCATTACAAAACCTCCTCCCTCGAATGGGATTTATATTCTCCGGCCATCATGAGTCCGAAATCGGCGTCGGAATCCTGAGGACTCAATATGCCCTCTATTTTCCCGCCGTATACTATAGCTATTCTGTCGCATATCGAGCGGAGTTCTCCCAATTCGCTGGAGGTCATCACGATCGTCATTCCTCTTTCAGTATTGAGCTTCACCAGCAAATCCAGGACCAGTTTTTTCGCCCCTATGTCGATTCCCCGGGTGGGTTCGGAGACGAACAATATGTCCGGCTCGAGCGCAAGGGCTTTGGCTATGCAGACCTTTTGCTGGTTGCCGCCGCTGAGCTGCCTGGTGTGCTGTGCGGGGCCAGTGCATCTTATATCCAGTTCTTTTATGTACTTTAAGGCGTTCTCCCTCATCTTTCTTTCATCGAGAAGCCTTATCCAGTTTAAACCTAAAAGGGGCTTTAAAAACATGCCTTTTACCTGCATGGCTCCGATGGCGATATTCAGTTCTATGGATTCGTCCAGCATCAGGCCTACGCCGCGCCTATCTTCTGATACGAAGGCCAATCCGTTTTCCATTGCTTTTCGGGGATTGTTCAACTCGATCTTCTTGCCTTCTTTGTACACCTCGCCCCTTGCCCTGTAAAGCCCCATTATCCCGTTGGCGATGCCGATCTTTCCCTGACCAGCCAGACCTCCTATGCCTAAAATTTCACCTCTGTACACATCGAGATTAACCCCTCTTACTTCTTCACCGGGCATATCCACGTAAAGATTCCTTATCGATAAGATTACTTCTCTGCTCTTTTTGGTCTTCACTTCCTTTTTTTCAACTCGCTCGATTTTCCTTCCCACCATCAATTGAGCTATCTTTTCGACGGACGCTTCTTCCTTTTTCATCGAACCTACCTTTTCGCCGTCCCTCAAAACCGTTATGTTATCGGCCACGGCCAGGACTTCATTCAAGCGGTGGGTAATAAACAATATTCCAATGCCTTTGCCGGCCAGCATCTTCATGGCGTCCAGCAATTTTTCAGCTTCGGCTTCGGCCAGAACGGCGGTGGGCTCATCGAAAATAAGCAGTTTCATATTTTTTTTATCTATTTCTCGAGCTATTTCCACAAATTGCATGTATCCCACGGGCAACCCGGCAACGGGAAGCCATTCGTCGACGTTCATCCCAAGTTCATTCAACGCTTTTTTTGCGTCTTTTCTCATAGCTGCCACGTCTAACGTCTTGAGTTTAGGTCCGAAAATCTTGCTCGCCCAATTGTCCTTGAGTATTTCCCTGTTCAGCTTTATGTTTTCCGTTATCGTAAACCCGGGAAGCAGCATGAATTCCTGGTGGACCATGCCGATTCCGAGTTCCATGGCATCCTTGGGCGATTTTATTTCAACCGGCTTTCCTTCGAACAATATTTGGCCGGAATATCCCCCTGTAGAGAAGATAACCGGCATCCCGAAAATTATGTTCATCAGGGTTGACTTTCCCGCCCCGTTTTCACCGACCAGCGCGTGAATCTCTCCAGGCTTTACGGCGAGGCTGACTTTTTTCAAAACTTTGTTTCCGTAGTATTCTTTTTCTATTTCTCTCAGTTCTATGACGTAGTCGTTCTTATTTTCTGACATGTCTTGACTTCACCTCTACAAAAATAAAAAAATTTACTTATGGGGGGATCGCTTATAAATAGCAATCCCCCCATTTAAAAATCAAATTAGAAGGTTATGTAATCGCTCAGGACCATGTAGAAATTGTCATGGACGATTTCTTTACCGTCAGCACCAACTTCAACGTAGTTGCTGATCTGGATCTGAGTATCTCCGGCCACTTCCTGCAAGCACTTTTTCAAGGCTTCGGGATCGTTTTTCGAAGTTATTTCGCCTTCTGCATACATTTTTGCGTATTCCACCGCAGCTGCTGTAAACAGCATCGCCGCCGGAATCGGCCAGGTAGAGAACCTGCCGGTTCCTCCTTTTTCCGCAATTTTTGCCTTTATCTGCTCTATTACGTAATTCACGTCGCCGGCCTTGTCAGGAGGAATGTTTATGCCGAGAGCTCCCGGATAACCGTGGAAGGGGCTCGGGCAGCACTGCTGAACCACCATGGCCCCCTGTTCCAGAGACGTCTTTATGAGGGGCTCCTGCATTCCGCAGTTGGTGCTGAAGAAGACTGTATCCTTGCCGTATTCGGCCACCTTCCTGGGGATGTCTTCTATTATGAACTGCTGCGCACCGGGCAATCCCGCATCACCGGTGGGATCGGGCGCCGTAGCGTCGACGAATTTAATTCCCGCTTTTTCGCACTCCTCTCTCAATATGTCCCTTCTTCTCGACAGAAGCGGATAAGACATGTGCCTCGGGAACGAATAATGGACGAAGGTCTTGGCCCCGAACCTCTTGGCCTGTTCCACCATCTTGTAGCCCATGGAAAGTTCATCGGTCTGAATGACTATATCGGCCTTGTCTCCGATAACGTCCTGTTCGGCTGGAGTTATGGCTATCAGGAGAACGTCAGGGCGCTGCTCCCTTATTTTTTCGAAAGCAGCCGCTGCGCCGGGCACCGCCTGATTCATGATAAAGGCCTTCACGTTCTTATCGGACACCATGGCGACAGCATTGGCTATGAGAGTCTCCTGCTCTTTCATGAAATTGTCGGGCATAGTCTGGGTAATTACGATATCCGGGTACTTTTTCTGGGCCTGCTCTCCGGATCTGAATTCTTCTTCGTTCTGAGATACCGTGTTAGTGTAAATGGCAATCTTATATCCCGATCCCTCCGCAGCGCTTCCGTTGGAAGAAGAACTCTGAGTGCCGTTACTTCCGCACCCTGCTATGCTCAAAGATATGGCCAATATTAAAAATACAGAAATAAACTTTCTTATCACCTAAAACCCCCCTATCTCAATATTTTTTGATTAGCTAAATAAAACTCTTAAAATCTTAGTTTTTCGTTGAATTTAGGCTGTTTTTTGCTGTTTAACCATAGATTTTTTAGACAACAAGACCACCTGCAGCAA
>QGUT01000136.1 GCA_003242255.1 Bacillota bacterium | reverse complement strand
AGGTTACCTCCTCCCCGACGCCTGGAAAGCATAAAGAGCCGTCAGGCTCTTTTTTTTTATGCCTTTGGACAGAGGTATAAGGGCTTGGCATATTAAAGACGTAAGGTGAATATTTATTTATCATGAGTCAAAATGCCGGGCATTTTTAAGGGGGGGTATTTCCGGGTGAAGAGAAAAGTTCTGGCTTTTCTGCTGGCGGTTTTTGTGATAACAGCAATTTTGAGCGGCTGTTCGGGTAAAAAAGAGTCCGGGCCTCCGGGGGGCGCGGGATTGGAAGCGGGGAGCGGGATTTTAAACGACTATTTTGACAGCGATCCCAACGGCTTTGACGTGCAGGAGAGCACGCTGCTGGTGTCTTACCACCTGGCCCGCCACATCTACAGCACGCTTTTGCGATACAAAGGGGATACTCTGGAACTCGAACCGGAACTCCTCGCCTCCATGCCTGAGATTTCTCCCGACGGGAGGACCTACGCCTTCGAACTGAAAAAAGGGATAAAGTTCCACGATGGCGTGACGGAACTGGTGGCCGACGACGTGAAATTCACCATCGAGCGGATGCTCTCCCCCGAAGGAAAGGGGATGAGCAAGTGGCTCTTTGAGCCCATTTTGGGGGCAAAAGATTTCATGGAAGGCAAAACCGACTCTCTCGCAGGCTTTAAAAAGATAGACGACTACAAATTCCAGATTATTTTGGAAAAACCCTACGCGCCTTTTCTCCACAACCTGGCGGTTCCGGCGGCGTCCATATACTCGGAGAAGCTGGTGAAGGAAGCCGGCGATTCCTGGAAGCTTAACCCCATCGGGACCGGACCCTTCAAACTGAAGAGCTACGTCCCCAACACCGAGATAGTGCTGGAGAAAAACCCGCATTACTTCGAAGAGGGGTTTCCGAAGCTCGAGGGCATCCATTACCGGATAGTTCCCGATGTGACCACGGCCCTCATGGAATTTGAAAGCGGAACTCTGGACGTATGCTCCATACCGGTGAACGAGTACCAGAGGATAAAGGATTCGGGGAAATACGAGGTTCTGGAAGGCGTTGCCCTTAATACCTATTACTTCATCATGAACCTGAGCGACCCGAGCTGGTCCGATGTCAGGTTGAGGAAAGCGGTGGCCATGGCCATAGACAAAGAGAAGCTGGTGGAGGCTCTGTACGGTCCGCGGGGCACCGTGGCTAAAAGCTTCGTCACTCCCGGAATTCCGGGGGCCTACGAGCAGGGCACGGGGCCGGCTTACGATTACAATCCGGAAGAAGCCAAAAGACTCGTCAAAGAACTGGGGAACGTGGGGAAGCTCCATGCGTGGCAGTGGGGCGGGGAGCGAATCAGCGATGCCAACGTCGCCATCCAGGCCATGTTAAAGGATGTGGGCCTGGATCTGGAGATAACCATAATGGAAAGCGCCGCCTTCCGTCAGGCGAGGAGCGAGGGGAAAATACCGGCCTCCTACGGCAACTGGTGGGCGGACATCCCCGACCCCGACAATTACATATACACCTTCTTCGCCAGGACCAACCAGATGTCCTCGGGCTACAAAAACGGGGAAATCCAGGACCTTCTGGAGCAGGCCCGCTACGAAGTAGACCCCGAAAAGAGGAAGGAACTCTACAGGAAAATAGAGGATACCATTATCAGAGAAGACGTGGCCATAGTTCCCCTTTTCCACCTGAAGAACCTGCTGGCAACCCAGAAAAACGTAAAGGACATCATCCTGCACCCCACCGGCATCAACATCTATACCTACGCTTATAAGGAATAGGAGGCAAAACCGGGGGAAAGATGAGGAAATCCCATCTTTCCCCTGCTTTTAAAAGAGGAGGTGCAAACTTGGCAGGTTATATAGTGCGCAGGCTCCTCATGGCCCTGCCGGTTCTGGTGGGGGTATCCCTCATCACTTTCATCCTTTTGAACGTGGTCCCCGGCGATCCGGTCCTGGAGATGATGGGCAAGCACGTGGACCCCGTGACCCTCGAAAAGGTCCGGGAGCAGCTGGGGCTCAACGACCCGCTTTACGTCCAGTTCGGCCGATTTTTGTTCAACGCCTTAAAAGGCGACCTGGGAAAATCCTTTAAGACGGGCCAGCCGGTCATGGAAATGATAATGGATACCTTCCCAACTACGGTGAAGCTGGCCCTCTCTTCGGCCTCAGTTGCGATAGTCCTGGGAATTTCGGCGGGGATAATTTCGGCGGTAAAGCAGTACACCATTTTTGACCATGCCGCTATGATAGCGGCCCTTGCCGGCATCAGCGCACCGATCTTCTGGGTGGCGGTGGTATTTCAACTCGTATTCGGCCTTCAGCTAAAATGGCTTCCCATATCAGGCTATTCGTCGCCAAAGCACATGATTTTGCCGGCGGTGGTGCTGGGAATCCGCTTTGCCGCATCGATTGCCCGCTACACCAGGAGCGCCTTCCTGGAAGTCATAAGGCAGGACTACATACGGACGGCCAGGGCCAAGGGCCTGGCGGAAAGGGCCGTAATTTTCGGCCATGCCCTGAAAAACGCCATGATCCCGGTGGTCACCGTGATAGGCATGCAGATAAGCGGGCTCTTGACTGGTTCGCTCCTTACGGAAACCATCTTTGCCATCCCCGGTCTGGGGCGCCTCTCGATCTGGGCTCTGTCCAACCGGGATTTTCCGCTGGTACAGGGCATAGTGCTTTTTACGGCGGCGGTCTTTGTCTTCGGAAATCTCATCGTTGATCTTTCCTACGCTTTCCTGGACCCGAGGGTGAGGTTCCGATGAAGAGGAATCGTGCAAAAAACGCTTCGCTGTGGGCCGATGCGTGGCGCCGGCTTAAAAAAAACAGGCCTGCCGTCGCCGGGTTAGTAGTTATTTTGGCTTTAATCATCATCGCCCTCATGGCCCCAGTAATTTCTCCGGCTGACCCGATAAAGACGGACCTTCCCAACCGGCTCAAGCCTCCCGGGTCCCCTTCCTCCATCTGTAAAAACGGGGTCTACCTCCTGGGTTCCGACGAATTCGGAAGAGACATACTTTCGAGGGTGATCTACGGGACCAGGATTTCCCTCAGCGTAGGCATAATTTCCCAGGCTATCGTCACAATTATCGGTGTGACTCTGGGAGCCCTGGCGGGCTATTACGGCGGCGTGATCGATATGCTGGTCATGCGAACGGCCGACGTGCTGTTCGCCTTTCCGGAATTGTTATTTTATATAGGTGTGATGTTCGCCCTGGGGCCCAGCATTTACAACCTTTTTATAGCCCTGGCCCTCATTGGCTGGGCCGGAGTGGCGAGGCTCGTCCGCAGCCAGGTGCTGTACATAAAAGAAATGGAATACGTGGAAGCCGCCCGAGCCCAGGGATTGTCCGATGCCAGGATCATATTCAGGCACATACTGCCGAACTGCCTCGGGTCCATCATCGTATCGGTGACCATGGGGATTCCGGGGGCCATACTGTCGGAAGCCACTTTGTCCTTCCTCGGCCTCGGGGTGCGGCCTCCGGCTCCCAGCTGGGGAAACATGATCTACGCTGCCCGGGCGTACATGCTGTCAAATCCCTGGTACTCGGTGTGGCCGGGCATAGCCATTATGGTCACGGTGTTTGCCTTTAACCTGCTGGGGGACGGCCTTCGGGATGCTCTGGACCCCAGGCTGAGGCGCTGAAAGGCAGGTAAATATGATAAAAGGGAAGGTTTTCCTCGCCTTCTTTCTCATATCGGGAATGCTGCTGGCAGGGGGGTGCGGTGAAAGAATGAGCAGCGATGAGGTGCTCCGGGAAGCGGAGAGAATCATGGAGGAAATTCGGAGGGAATTTAAATTGGATCCGCGGGAGACGGTCTACGACATCACTGTGACCGCCGCCGAAGGCCTGCTTAATGTCAAGGGCAGGGTAAGCGATGCTCGAATAAAGGAGGAACTCATCTCAAGGCTATCCCGGTTAGGAGGGGTAGTGGATAACGTAGAGCTCCTGCCCCCCAAGGCGCTGGGAGAAAAAATTTACGCAGTGGTGAAGGTTCCGGTGACGAATCTGGGGGCGGGGCCGGGAAAAGCGGAGGGGGAAAGTACGGTGACCCAGGCCCGCATGGGGGAGGTGATGAAGCTCTTCGATGAAGCGGAGGGCTGGTACCTGGTCAAGATGGAAGACGGCTACATGGGATGGGCTAAGGGCGAGGACCTGTGGATAACTGACGGCGATTCCCTTTCGAACTACCTGTCGGGGAATTTCGCGTTGATAAGGGCCAGAAGCACCGTTCCCTTTTCGGCGGAGGGAGAGAGGGCCTTCGAAAAGGACCTGGTGCGGGGCACGGTGCTGCCTCTTATAGGTCAGGGGGGGGAGTTGCTGCGGTTCATGTTTCTTGGGGGGGGGATAATAAAGATAAAGGCCGGGGTGTTGAGA
>QGUT01000135.1 GCA_003242255.1 Bacillota bacterium | reverse complement strand
TAAGAGGAAATAAAATTAAATACGATGTAAAGCTCAACCAAAATAAAAGTTGCCCCCAACGGGCTAAACCGAAAGCTGGCGCCGTCACGCTGCCGCAGGCGAAACCCACGTAACCTATAAAATAGCTCGGAAAAACTTTTTTTATGTCAAACTTGAGAATATATTTCCTGGTAAAACAGATGACCAGCCCCACGTGCACAGTTAGACCGAGAAGCCACAAGCAGTATGCCGCTGAGGAAAAATAGGGTTTTATATACGTTGATAAGATCATCAGGCCCATGGAAAAGGTGGGCATGACGCTGGCAACCAATGGATTTTCGAATCCCTCAGCCAGCGATTTCGGCATAATTATCATTTTTGCAATAAGGGCGACAAATATAACGGCCGAGAGAAGTCCAAAGATATCTTTATATAAAGTGCCATACTGCAATACCAGATTGCCAGCAGCCGCCAAAGCCAGCATCAATCCGGATACAGGAATCGGAATTTTTGCTATTATAGCATCCATACCTCTCACCGCATTTTAATTCTTGCCGCAATGTCCGGATCTTCCAGCAATTTTTCAGCAATCCAGGCCGCCACTTCCCCGGTTATTTTCACGCAGTGGGCCTTTCTTTCGGGGCTCGAAAATTCATAGTTTCTTGTCAAAACCCGGCAGCAAGTGCTTTTATATATTCCTTTGATGTGGTCGTGCAGTCCGGCGGACATTTGAAACATCTTTTCATTCATGGGTTCGCCGGGCTTTCTCCCGTAGACCATGCCGAGGGCCATGGTGCCACCGCTAACTGCTCCGCAAAGGCACCCTGAGCGGCCGAGCCCCACCGGGAAACCAGAGGCCATCTTTACCACCTCTTCAGGAAAGGGCCAGCCCAGCAGTTCGTTGATGGTGTTCACGACAGCTTCCGAGCAAAAAAGCTCGCCGCGCTCATAATAGTCTTCTGCTTTCCTTCGAACCGATTCAATCAGAGCTTTTTTCTCCATCCAATTCCACCCCTATGCTTTTTATTTTGATACTAATTTCCATTTGACAAGAGACGGGACAACCATTACGGCCAAATCAATCCCAGTAGAATTGTCGACATATATGCGACGTTGATCATTATAAAGTTTCTAACAGCCAGGACAAAAGTCCGGTTTTTCTCGGTGTTTATGGCAAATTTTTCTATATTTTTATGAACCGGAAGGGCCGTAATAAGAGTTGCAGCGGTGTAAACGGGAACAATTTTTAACGCAATTACAAGTAATAGATCCAAATAAATAATTAAGTAAAGATATTTAAATAACTTCAGAGCCCTTTCTTTACCTAGGTAAACGGGAAGGGTGTACCTTCGATTTTTCGCATCATTTTCCATATCGCAGATGTTGTTGGCGAGCATTATATTGGCTATGCCGTTGACGGCGGGAATTGAAAAAAGAAAAATATAAATGATCTCAGCTATCTTTAGATTGACACTGAGTACAGCCCTATCCAAGAAAACCTGCACCAGCTTTTGATCCAAAGCGTTGATGTAAACCGAAAGAAATATTATGACAAAGCCCATGAAAAAACCCGAGAAAACCTCTCCCAGCGGCATTCTAGAAATAGGGAGCGGCCCGTAAGTATAAAAAACCCCCACGGTAAAAGAAACCGCACCTAAAATCAAAACCACAATATCGGTATTTATAAACAATAAAAGTCCGAAAGTCACCGCCGCCGACAACAACAAAATTATGATCCTCTTAGCAGTGTTTTCATCCATTTGGTAGGTTACTGCTGCATTCGTTTTTTTGTAGTCGATGTAATTGTTAATAGCTGTGGTGGCCATATCGATGGACAAAAGCGATACCAGCATCAAGTGGAAGTTCTTCCAGTTAAAACTGCCATAGCGGTAAAGGCTAAAAACTGCTCCCAATAAAAACGGAATGAAACTCGCCACTTTGGTTCGGATTTCAACGAACTCAAGAAAATTTTTTAAAGCCATCCCGACTCCCCTTCAGAAATTTTAGCTCAAAACCTTGATTAATTCAATTTCATCCCTGATCGGTATGCCGTCATGTCCAATCAAGGGTATCTCCGGTTTTAGCTTTCTTGCTTTTTCAACCGCATTACTGTAAATTTTAGACAGAACAAAGCCTCGTTCTTGATAAAACACCGGCTGACTTGCTACGTATCCCGAATCATCGGAAATTGCACCAAAAATATAAATTATATCATCGGAAAAGCTCTTTTTTCATCATTTTACCGCGCCGCCTGGTCCACCGCCGCCATGACACATTAAAAATTTTACGATAACTTTAAATCCTGTCAATATTTTTTGTAATATTTGCCTGGTTAATCAAGTCAAAATTTATGCTATAATCACAGCAGGTTATTTTTTCAGGAGGTCAAAATGATAAAAAGACTCGGCATAGTTACGTCCAGTAAAGCCGTGGGCCTGGAGTACAAGCGCCAGCTTACGAACATTTTTAAAGATATGGTCGAAATTTCTACGTATTCTTTCGAGGTGGGCAATGTCAAGGACTTTAAAAACCTGGATGCCTTGCTGATAAGCACCTATTCGCAGTATGAAGCCATAAGCAAATTCATTGACAATAAAACCGAAATAATTATCGCAAAGTTGACGCTTTCAAAGAAAAGCCTGGAGCAACTCAGGAATTTCAGCGTAAAAGGGCCATCCATGCTGGTAAACTTAAGCTTTGAAATGTGCATTGAGACCATAGCGCTGCTGTACCAGTTGGGTTTTGACTACCTGGAGTTGGTCCCAGTTTACCCCAATATGGTCCAAATCCCCAATTTAGACACGGCCATAACTACGGGAGAATTAAGGTATGTCCCAAAACACGTCAAAAAGGTCCTGGACCTGGGTCACCGCTTGATAGACAAGGACACCATCGTGGAAATTGCAGCAGGCCTTCGTTTGGAAGAAATTCTCTCGGAAAAAAGGGTTTCGGACTACTTCGATTCCCTAGTTCCGTACAATAAGGGAGTAGAATTTCTGTTGAGCAAATCAAATATTTTAAAAAGCCAGTTCAACACCCTGCTTTCCCTCATGGAAAAGGGCGTCATCGGAGTCAACAAGGATTGCATAATCGAGAACTACAATAAAATGGCCGCTAAGATCCTGGGAGGCGATCGTCAGTACCTGGGGCTCAACGCTAGGGAAGTGCTGCCTCAGTTTGAATTTGAGAAGTTCTTTTCTACAGGAAAACCGATTAGGAATAAATTGGTCGAGATCAACGGAAAGCCAATAACCCTATCCATATTCCCCATACCCGCATTGAATAAAGAAGACAGCACTAATACAGCCAATGGGGCTTTTGCCATCATCGAAAGTTTCGAATCCCAGGAGGACACCCAAAATAAGCTGAGGCTCCAGTTGGCTAACAAAGGCCATGTGGCCAAATATACCGTTGATGACATCATAGGAAAGAGCAAAGAAATACAGGAAGTTAAAAAGATTATCTTGAGAATGGCCAATTCCAAATCACCAGTATTAATTACGGGAGAAAGCGGAACGGGAAAGGAACTGGTGGCCCAGGCCATTCACAACGTTTCACCTTTAAGGGACAAACATTTTGTAGCCATCAACTGCGCGGCGATTCCCCCCAGTCTTTTGGAAAGCGAACTTTTTGGATATGAAGCCGGCGCATTTACTGGAGCATCCAAGAGCGGAAAGATGGGAATATTTGAATTGGCCCACAACGGGACCCTCTTTCTCGATGAGATAGGCGAGATGCCGATGGAACTGCAGACCAGATTCTTAAGGGTCCTTCAGGAAAAAGAGGTTATGAGAATAGGGGGCGACAAGGTTATAAAAGTTGATGTCAGAATAATTGCGGCAACCAATAAGAATCTATATGAACAGGTAGAAAAAGGACTTTTTAGAAAGGATTTATTTTACAGGCTCAACGTCCTGCCCATCAACTTGCCGCCGCTTAGGGAAAGAACCGAAGACATTGAAGTAATTATAGAAGCTCTAAAAAAGAAAAACCATTATCGCTTTAAGTTGTCGAAAGAAGTAATGGATTTTTTCTACAGCTACAGCTGGAATGGAAATGTGAGGGAACTCATCAACTGCCTGGAGTATTTTGCAAATCTGGGGACCGAAGTCATAAGACTGGAACACCTGCCATATTACATGAAAAATCATCCTAAATCTAAGACCGATAATATTATAATTAACGGACTGGATGAAAAGCAGAGCTTCGTCCTGACCCTGTTATATGAGGCTTTCAAAAACAAAGTCAAGCTCGGCCGCAGGAGCATATCCCAAAAAGCCTTTGAAAACAACATGCATCTTGGCGAATACGAAGTGAGAGCTATACTGCATCAATTGCAGGACTTAGGATATGTGGACATAGGACCCGGCCGGAGCGGAAGCACCATTACCCGCAAAGGGATTGAACTGTTTAAATAAGCCAAAT
>QGUT01000134.1 GCA_003242255.1 Bacillota bacterium | reverse complement strand
TATCTCATCCGAGTGGGAAGAAAGGGTCTTAATATTTACAAAAGGCTCGCCGTAATGATCGATTTTATTCGCCGTCGAAAAGGCAAGCGCAATGTCACCGCTTCCGTTTCCCATGAAGGAGCCGGTCCTGGCGAGGCCCAAAATCCCTCTCTTGGCCACCCTCTCGAGGCCCTTCGCGTCCAGGGGCACATCGGTGGCAATTACCACTATGCAGGAGCCCCTGTCCTCCTCTACGGCATTTTTTTCTCGCACGGAGCCCCTAAGCCTTTCCCTCAGCATCCTCCCAACGTTCTTGCCGCTAAATATTAAGTCCTCCATCCTGCCGTAATTGGTGAGGAGCAGAGCTCCGACGGTGTAGGCCCTCCCCCCTATTTCGATCTGCCTCGAGGCGGTGCCGATGCCGCCTTTAAAGCCGTGGCATATCATGCCGGTCCCGGCCCCGACACTGCCCGTTTCGAATATTTTCCCTGCATTCTCGATAGCACCGAAGACGTGTTCTTTCTTAACGTGCCTCCCCCTTATGTCGTTCAAATGCCCGTCGTTGCACTCAAGCACCACTGGATTTACGGTTCCGGTCGTAACGCCTATGTCTTCGTTGAGACCTAGCATGTATTCCACCAGGGCATCGGAGGCAATGCCCACGGACAGTGTGTTGGTGAGGATTATCGGCGTCTCCAGAGTCCCCAGCTCCATCACCTGGATCAGGCCCGCCGATTTGCCGAAGCCGTTGCCCACGAAGCAGGAGGCAATCAATTTTTCCCTGAATATATTTCCATCGTGCGGCACTATCGCAGTCACCCCCGTCCGCACGGGACCTTTTCCCGGAAAGAGTTTCCCTTCTCCGGCTATCAAGGTCACGTGGCCTACCTTAACCCCTTCCACATCGGTTATGGCATTCCCGGGCCCTGTCGGGAGATTCCCTATAGACAGGCCGTACTCCCTCATCCTCTTTCGCATTTTTCTCCCCCCGGTTGGCATAATCTTAACAATATTGTAGCATGCATATAAAAAATAAAAAGCTGTGGTATAATGGTATAATATGAGGAGGGATTCTGGATGAAAGTCGAAAGCTTCGAACTGGACCACACGAAAGTCAGAGCACCTTACGTAAGGCTCGCCTCGCTCGAAGAGGGTCCAAGGGGCGACATCGTAGCCAAATACGACCTGAGGTTTATCACTCCCAACAAAGGCGCCATATCCACCGGCGGAATGCACACCCTTGAACATCTTCTAGCAATGTACATACGCGACGAACTGGACGGGATCATCGACATTTCCCCCATGGGGTGCAGGACCGGTTTTTATCTTACCAAGTTCGGCAGAACTCCCCTGCCTGAAGTCAAAGAGGCCCTCGAAAAAGCCCTGGAAAAGGTCATGAAGGCGGAGGAAGTTCCCGCCGCCAACGAAATCCAGTGCGGCAACTTCAAAGACCATTCGCTGGAAGACGCAAAGGAAGTGGCTCAAAAAGTTCTAAGGGAGGGGCTAAGTCTTCTTGAAAATTTTTAAGAAAGGAGATGAGGCAAGTATATGGCGAAAATATCGCAGCTTTTCGCCCCGAAAGACATGACTGTAGGCGAACCCTGGAAAAGGATAGTCGAATTTTCCATCCCGATGCTCATCGGCAATATAGCCCAGCAGCTCTACAGCACCGTCGACGCCATAGTAGTGGGAAGGTACGTGGGGGATAACGCCCTCGCCGCCGTCGGAAGTGCGCTTCCCGTGCTTTTCTTTTTGCTGGTGCTCTTCGTCGCCGTCGCCACCGGCGCGGGGATAATGGTTTCCCAGTACTTCGGCGCGAAAGATCGGGATAAACTTTCCCATACCATAGGTGCGTGTATAACCCTGACGGCAATTGCATCCGGCATAATAATGGTGGTAGCGCCTTTTGTGGTAAGGCCCCTGCTGGTTTTCATAAATACACCCGAGTCCATATTGGACTGGAGCGCTTCTTACCTTTTGATACTGCTCGTCGGCAACGTGGGATCTTCCTATTTTAATATTCTCTCGGGAATACTCCGAGGCCTTGGGGATTCCTTTTCAGCTCTGCTTTACCTTCTCATATCGACGGTTTTAAACGTGTTTCTAGACATCTTGTTTGTGGTGAGGTTCGATCTCGGCGTGCCCGGCGTGGCTTACGCCACGGTCATCGCCCAAATGATATCGGCTCTGCTATGCGCCATAAAATTAAAGAAGATGAACGACATTTTTGATATGAACTTCGAAATGTTAAAATCTTCGAAAGACTACATGGTGGAGATAATCAAACTGGGAGTTCCTTCGGGACTTACGCAGGCGATCCTATCGCTCGCCATGGTCACCGTGCAGTCCCTCACCAACAGCTTTGGCGAAGCGGTTATCGCCGCCAACGTAATAGTGATGCGGGTGGACGGCTTTGCCATGCTCCCCAATTTTACTTTCGGAGTCACCATGACTACTTACACAGGGCAGAACGTGGGTGCCAAGAGATTTGACCGGGTAGAATTGGGCACCCGCCAGGGGCTGGCCATAGCCGTAGGAGTTTCGACATTCATCACCCTCATACTCATCCTGTTCGGCAAGCATCTCATGGCCATCTTTACCACAACGACCGAGCTGGTAGACTTAAGCATGCGCTTTATGAGAATCCTCGCCGTAGGTTACATCGCTATGGCGGTGCAGCAGGTTTATTCGGGAGTAATGCGCGGTGCCGGCGATACCGTAACTCCCATGTGGATTTCGCTCATCACCACCTTCTTCCTGAGGGTGCCTTTAGCTTACGGCATCGCTTATATAACGAAAAGCCCCTCGTACCCGAACGGCAGGCCCGAATCCATCTTCATCTCATTGCTTCTGGCTTGGGTCTTCGGCGCCCTGATCAACTTCTACTTCTACAAAAAAGGCACCTGGAAGGAAAAGGCCCTCTTCAGAGCCCTCAGCGAAGAGCGGGCATAGAAAAAACGGCCCTGACGCGTACGACGCCATGACCAGCGAGAGGCCGTACCGGAAAGCCCTCCCTAAAGAAACTGCGATCCGCGAGATAGTGAAGAACGCCGGAACCCAGTTCGACCCGCAGGTGGTGAGGTACTTCCTGGAGGTTCTGGAGGAAAAAGCGGACGCGACGGTGGACATATGAGAAAGGAAAAGCCGCGCTTTCGCGCGGCTTTTTATCATTTTTACCTGCAGCATTTCATGGCCCGGCCTATAGCATCAGCGCCTAAAATAGCATTGTAGACGTCTTCAGGCGTCACTTTAAACGGCATGTTGTGGATGGTCTCTCCTTCGGCGCAGGAGGCTTCGGCCACCTTCCTCAAATCCTCTTCTTTTACTTCCTTGATTCCCAGGTCTTCCAGCGTCACCGGCAGGCCCACATCCAGGCAGAAGCCGATGACCTCTTTCAGTTCCTCCATGGGGCTGTTTTCCATGACGAGCTGGGTTATAGTGCCGAATGCCACCTTCTCCCCGTGGTACATCTCATGGCATTCGTGCAGGACCGTAAATCCGTTGTGGATGGCGTGGGCCGCCGCAAGGCCGCCGCTTTCGAAGCCGATGCCGCTCAGGTATGTATTGGCCTCCACCACGTTTTCCACGGCGGTGGTGCATACCTTTTTCTCCACTGCCAGCTTGGCCTTGAGGCCGTCCGCGAGCAAAGTCCTATAGCAAAGTTCCGCCATGGCCATGGCCGCCTTGGTGCTCTTCCCTCCCGACAGCGCATCGGCATTGGAGCGCAGGCACGCCCGAGCTTCAAAATAGGTAGCCAGGGCATCGCCCATGCCGGCTACCAGGAGCCTGGCCGGAGCTTTCGCTATCATGCCGGTATCCACCAAGACCACATCGGGGTTTTTGGGCAGGAACAGGTATTTGCTGAAAACCCCTTCGTCGGTGTAAATGACGGAAAGGGCGCTGCAGGGCGCATCGGTAGATGCGACTGTGGGAACTATCACAACCGGTTTCGAAAGATAATAACCTACGGCTTTTGCCGTATCGAGGACCTTTCCGCCTCCTATTCCCACGATCACTTCTGAGCCTTGCTGCTCGGCGATGGCTTTCAGCCTGTTGATCTCGCTTTCCGAGCACTCGCCCCTGAAAGCCTCAAAGTAAAGTTTCACATTTTCGCCCGCAAAGCTCTCCTCGATTATAGCCTTCGTCCTCTTGATGCCGTTGGGGCTGGCAATGAGCAGGAACGATTTCCCCAATTTAATCGTGTGGTCCTTGATCTGTTTTAAGACGCCATCTCCCTGCACGTATTTCCCCGGTCCTATAATTGCCCTTATCATGGCATCCCCTCCCCACTTTTTTAACAATATTTTATCATAAAATGAAAATTATCACAATATCTTTTTTGTATTAATCAGATTTTTTCAAACAAAAAAAATAAAAAAATTGGATTTGAGCCGTTGATTTTTTTATAAATATTGTGTTATATGTATAC
>QGUT01000133.1 GCA_003242255.1 Bacillota bacterium | reverse complement strand
TGAATGCAAATTTCTCTTTTTTGGCCCCCGCCTTTTGACCCAACCGGCCGAAAAGGTCGCCGTGTTTTCTTCCCGGCCCTTGAGGATAGCCGTCTTCAAGTATATCGGCTTCGAGCTGCCCTTCTTCGTCGAACCAGGCGGACCTGACTTCTGAAAGGCGTTTCATTCCCTTTTTTTTCAGTTCGGAAAGCAGGGCCTCCACTCCGACCCCCAGAATCTCCAGCTGGTCCTTCACCACCTGCCCCTGATGCACGACCAGGGTGGGGAAAATGCCCGAGTGAGCCGTAAGGCCCAGGTCCTTCAGGGTAACAGCCTCCCTTTCCTTCTTCTTCAGTATGCTGAGCTTTCCGTTGGGCTCTATGGTCGCCTCCTGCACCTCGTTTATGTCTGTCACATTTTTCTCCCTGAGCAGAATCAAAAGGTCCGCTATCGTTATCCGTTCTTTCTTGAGATTCCTCACGATAACTTCCCCGTCCTTGATCAGGACCGTAGAAGTGCCCTGGAAGATTTTCTCCAAATTTCTATTTTTGGTTATTATGATCGCCAGGAGATAATTCAAAATCGACATGACCACTACCGGGATTATGCCGTAATTCAAAGATATTTTTAAATCCTCCAGGGGTATGGCGATGGCAGACCCCAGAATGATGATAAGTATCAGGTCGAAGGGCGAAAGCTGGGCTATGGTCCTTTTGCCCATAATCCGAACCAGCAGGAGGCTTACCACAAAAAGGATCACCGAGCGCAGGGAAAGCACCAAGACCTCTTTTAGCATCCCGTTCACCGTTCAGTCATCCCCTCCATGCTTTCCAAATTGCTCAGCAACTTATGTAGTTTGCCCGCCATCACTATGCTGTCGTAAGTTTCGCCGAGAGATTCTACCGCCTTTATCATGCTCTTTTGGACCTGATCCATCAGGAACTCTATGCACTCATAAATTTTCCTTTTCATGGATTTAATGTGATTTTTCACTTCCTCCTCGCTGGCGTTTGAATCCTGGGCTTTCAGGAAATCTACGAGCAGCGCTATCTCTTCCAGTTTTTTACTCAATTTTATGTGGTCGGACGATTTTATGAGAAGCCCCTGCAGGGCCTCGTCCAGATCTTCCTCGATGGCTTTCAGGCCCCCCATCAGGCTGTCCAGAAACTCTTGAAAATCTACCATAAGTCCAGTTGCTTTTATTTCAGTCCTCGCCATATCAACCCCCCCTTCTCATCTCTATTTATTTTGAGATTTTACGCGTTTTTTATTCCGCCTTTTCTTGTCCCTATTTTTTTGTTATACTTAAAAAGGTCATAAACAATAAAGCTTCAAGAGGTGCCAGATGAATAAGCCGTTTTTTCGCAAATTGATCGCCCTTTTTATCATCGGCGCGCTCATCCCGATTAAAAACCTGTTGGCTGCCCCTTCGTCCTCTCCGCCTTCCATAGTGGGGCAGGCGGGGGTTCTGATGGACGTGGAAACCGGACAGGTCCTTTACGAAAAAAACCCCCATCAGAAACTGGAACCTGCCAGCACCACCAAGATCATGACCGCAATACTCGCCCTGGAAAAGGGCAACCTTTCCGATGTCGTCACCGTCGGGAAGGAACCCACATTGGTCGACGGAAGCCGCATATACCTGGAAGAAGGGGAAAAGCTCACTCTCGAACAGCTTCTCTACGGCCTGATGCTGAATTCGGGAAACGACGCAGCCGTAGCCATAGCAGAGCATATCTCGGGTAGCGTATCGGATTTTGCTAAATTGATGAACGATAAGGCAAAAAGCATAGGGGCCGAAAACACCAATTTCGCAAATCCCCACGGCCTGCCGGACAAAAACCATTACACCACAGCTTACGACCTGGCCTTAATAGCCCGCTACGCTCTGCTCAACCATCCGGAATTCCGGAAAATTGTGGCCACCAAAACTTATTACATACCCTGGCAGGGCAAGGAATGGGATAGGACCCTTATAAACCACAACAAGCTCCTGAAGAATTTTGAAGGGGCCGATGGGGTGAAAACCGGTTACACCCGTTCAGCCGGCCATACTCTGGTGGCCTCAGCCACCAGAAACGGATGGCAGCTTCTGGCAGTAATATTAAAATCCCAGGGTCAAAACGTGTACTCGGACGCAAAAGCTCTGCTCGAGTACGGCTTTAACAACTTCGAAAAAAAGGAACTGGTCAAGAAAGGCGAAGTGGTTGAAAACATTGCGGTAAAATTTGGGGATTCGGTGGACCTGTTGGCTTCCTCCGATTTTTCAGTGGTAGTGGAAAAAAAAAGCACCCCCATTGAAATTAAGAAAAACCTTTCCGGCGATATTAAAGCTCCTGTAGAAAAAGGCCAGGAACTGGGAACATTAGAATTTTACCAGGGTGGAACAAAAATTGGGAGCATATCTTTGGTTGCAGCAGCCGATGTGCCCCGCAAAATTTACACCTACTGGTGGTTCTGGCCATCCCTGCTGATCATCCTGATTTACGTGCCTTTTCGGATCTCAGTGGGCATAAAAAGGTACAGGCGCCACCGAAAATACCGTTACATCAACTCTTACGGCTACATCCAAAAAGCGAAAAAATGAAGAAAGGGCTTGCCCGACAACTCTCGGGCAAGCCCTTTCTTCATTTTTTCAAAACGTATACATCCACCCATCGGCGTCCGAACCGGCGCGCTAAAGCTTCGGTTTCCATGAAAATATCGATTCTGTTGCCCTTAATGGCAGAACCGGTATCTTCGGCCGTCGCAAAGCCGTAGCCTTCTATATACAGCCGGGTCCCCAGCGGTATCACGGCGGGGTCCACCGCCACTACTCCCACCCGAGGCATCGTGCCCGTAGCGGTTCGGTTGCCCGTATGGGTATAAGCTGTTGCCAGCATCCGCAGCTTTTTGGTATATTCGAATTCAACGCCTCCGCGGGATGCGACCTTAAGTCCCCCTTTTACGACGATTTCAGGCACCGCCGCCTTTACGACCACCTTTTCCGTACTCTTCTCCACCACTTTATTGTCTTCCAGCCGAATTCTCGTAATAATTTTTTCCTGGCCATCCTGCCCCTTTTGCATCACTTTTGTCTGCCCTACAGGGATGTTGTAGTCGACCCGCGATACTACTTCGTGAGGGATTTTTCTTAATTCCTCTATGACTTTTTCTTCCACCCTGACGACCTTTATGGTCGCAGAGCTTTCTACGTATGTATCCTTCGAAGGTACCACTTTATCTTTCTCTTTGAGTTCAATTCCCGCCTTTTTCACGATGTTTTCCACCGTATCGGGCTGGGTTTGAACCGTAAATTCCTTGCCGTCAGCAGTTATTTTTACGTCAAAGGCCCGCCTTATCTCAATTACGCATCCGTCGCTGAGTTCTGACGCTAAATCGGGAACAACTACGTCGTATTCCGAAACCGAAATGTTCTGTTCCTCCAGCAGATCTTCCACTGTGGATTTAAAGGTTTTTACTTCGATTTTTTTCCCGGCATCTACTATGGTCACTTTCTTTTCCCTGCTGTAATACCCCCACAGGGCCAAGGAAATACCCGTTGCGGTTACAAGGGCGATGACCAATAGCCGAGTTTTAGGTTGCAAAAAAATTCCTCCTTACTTTCTTGCTTAGAAAACCCCTTTTATAATATTAATTTCTTAATATATTATATGTCAAGTGTCCAAGCATATATACAATTTATATCATCATTTTTATTTTCTTCCACTCGCTTTTCTTGAACCTCCTGACCATCAAAAGGGCTTCCACAAAATACTGGATCACCGTAGTCACCCAGACAAGCTCGAGGCCCGCTTTGAACCATGCCACGAGAAAAATCAGGGGTACCCTTAGGAACCACCAGGTCATAGAAGTAATCCTAAACGTCCCTTTAGTATCTCCAGCCCCCCTGAGAGCTCCCGAGAACGTCATGGAATAGGCGATGCTGACCTGCTCCAGGGCGCCTATCCTCAGGCATCTCGCAGCCAGGTCCCGCACCTCCGGTATGTTCGTAAAAAGTCCGGTTATCTTTTCCGGCACCAGCAAAAATAAAATCGCCATCATCCCCATGAGGATTGCCGCAAGCCGGGCAGCTTCCCAGGCCGATTTTTCCGCGGTTTTTTCATCGTTCGCCCCCAGGTTCTGCCCGACCATAGCCGAAGCAGCCACGGAAAAACCGTATCCCGGCATGAAAGAAATGGATTCCCCGGTCACCGCCACCTGGTGGGCGGCAAAAGCCACCGTCCCCAGCCGGTTTATCCAGGCGGAGCAAAGCAGCCTGCTCGTGGTGTAGGAGAGTTCCTCCATGGACGCCGGCAGGCTGATCCGCGTGAGCTCCCGCATCATACCGAAATCGGGAATTAGGGCTTTAAAGTCTATCGCGACATTGGCCCTTCCGGAGCCGGCATAGATCAGAGCTATCAGGGCCGCGACAATTTGAGAAATCGCAGAGGCAAGGGCTGCTC
>QGUT01000132.1 GCA_003242255.1 Bacillota bacterium | reverse complement strand
AGAGAAGCAATTGATGTAATTGTAATTCCTTCTAATTTTTGTTATAATTTAATCGTTCTCCAGGTTAAAGTTTATTACTTCTATATTGGAGGGTGTTTTTAATGGAATCTACCAATGAAAAGGGCTCAGTTAAGATAACCGACGAAGTAGTAAGTATAATAGCTGGACTTGCAGCGACGGAAGTTGAAGGAGTCGCCGATATGAGCGGGGGTTTTGCGGGCGGAATAGCCGAGATGCTGGGGCGGAAAAATCTGTCAAAAGGCGTAAAAGTGCAGGTCGGAGAAAAAGATGTGCTGGTGGATATATACTTAATTGTCAATTACGGTGTCCGCATACCCGAAGTGGCGTGGAAAGTTCAGGAAAACGTTAAGAAAGCCATCGAAAACATGACCGGACTTACGGTGACTGAAGTAAATATTCACGTGCAGGGCGTAAATTTTGGCAAGCCGCCGAAAGAAAGCGATACAAAGACGATATAAAACCCCCTAATAAGGGGGTTAATTTTCCATTTGAAAGGGGTATCGCAATGAGATTTTTTGAAAGGGTAATTGTATTTTTTATTTGCCTAGCGACGGCCTTATCCTCGACTATTGTTTTATTATTTTCACTTAAAGTTTTTTCTTTGGACTTAATTTGGACAAGACTGGTGTACTTTTACGGCTCTTCGGCGACGGCGGCCATAGCTGGCATATTTTTGCTCGGCAGCATCTTTATTTTGATTTCAGGTGCTAGAGTGAGAAGAACTCCAGAGAGCATAATAAATAGCGGTGAAATGGGAAATGTCAGCATTTCTTTTTCTGCTCTCGAAAATTTGGTACTAAAAGCCGCTAATGGCGTTGAAAGATTGAAAGACGTGAAAGTGCAATTGAAACTCCGTGATAATTCCCTTTCGATAAATTTAAAGGTGACGGTAGCTTCCGATACGAATATTCCAGAACTTTCTGCTGAATTGCAAAAGGTCGTAAAAGATTACGTGGAATCTATGGCAGGAATCTCAGTGCAGGAAGTAGCGGTTAAGGTGGAAAATATAGCGGTGGATCAAAAATTAAAGAGCAGCAGGGGGTGAGGCTTATGGACTTTTTTTGGGAATTGTGGGAGCATCACAGAGGCAAAGTCCTGGGTGCTCTTATAGGATTTGGAACGGGTCTTTTGATATTGGTCTTTGGATTCGTAAGGGCCCTTTTCCTTGTTTTTTGCGCTTTTTTGGGGTATTATATTGGCAAACACGTAGATAAAAAAGAGGGATTGAGAGATATTCTCGATAAGATCTTACCACCCGGCAGGTAAAGGAGTGCAGCGACTTGAGCAGAAAACTTGCGAGAGAACTGGCTTTTAAAATACTTTTTGCCATAGACGCTGGAGGGAATACGGTCGACGAAGCCGTTAAAATTGCGGTTGACAAGCCTTTAAACGAAGATGTGGAAGAGTTCATGCTCAGAGAGGTCAGAGGAGTTCTTGAAAGGAAAAAACAAATAGACGATATCATAGATGACTACACCGTCGACTGGAGCCTGGAAAGGCTCAATGTGGCAGACAGAAACGTAATGAGGATAGCCATATACGAGATGTTCTTCTGCGATGATATCCCTATTAGCGTATCCATCAACGAAGCTGTGGAAATCGCGAAAAAATACGGAGATGAAAAATCCCCCAAATTCGTGAACGGGGTGTTGGGCGCCGTGAATAGGGATATGGAAAAGTTGCGACCAAAATTTTTCGTTTGACTCTGGAGGAAGAATGTATGCAGGTGCCTGTCCTCACGGTCAGCGAGTTGACAGGGATGATAAAATACTTATTTGATTCTAACGAAATATTAAGGCAAGTCTATGTGCGGGGCGAAATTTCAAATTTTAAGTACCACCTTTCGGGTCACTTATATTTTGTCTTGAAGGATGAAAGGGCTCAAATCCGATGCGTGATGTTTAAAAACCGGACCATTTTACTGCCATTTATGCCGGAAAACGGAATGAAGGTTATAGCTCTTGGCTACGTTACGGTTTACGAGAGAAACGGCGAGTATCAGCTCTACGTCGACGATATGCAGCCTGACGGAATAGGTGCCCTTTATCTGGCTTACGAAAAGCTAAAGGAAAAGCTTCAAAAAGAGGGCCTGTTTGACGTAAGCTTTAAAAAACCCATTCCCTTTTTACCCAAAAAAATTGGGATAATTACTTCTTTGAATGGAGCAGCTATAAGAGATCTGCTGACAGTTATACGGCGCAGATACCCCAACGTGAATATTTTGATAGCCCCGGTGTCGGTACAGGGCAAACAGGCAGTCGATGAAATTTGCGAAGCTATAAAGGACTTAAACAATGTTGGGAATTTAGACGTGATAATTCTAGGCCGCGGGGGAGGTTCAATAGAAGAACTGTGGACTTTCAACGAGGAAAAGGTGGCCCGGGCCATATTTAATTCCCGCATTCCGATAATCTCAGCAGTAGGTCACGAGACCGATTACACCATAGCCGATTTCGTCGCCGATAAAAGGGCGCCTACTCCATCGGCGGCTGGAGAAATGGTGGTTCCGGAAAAAAAGCAACTGCTTTCCGACCTGACCCAGAGAAAAAAAAGATTGATAGCCGCGGCATGCGCTTTGATTAATGCGAGAAAGCAGGAAATTGAATACATAAAAAGGTCCGTAGTATTTAAAAAACTTCGTTCCCAGGTGGACAATAACCGGATTTTACTGGATTCTCTGATGAAAAGGCTTGTACGGGAAGTCGTTGATCATTTAAAGAACAAAGAAGCCGGTTTAAAATTTTTGGCAGGAAGGATCAACGTCCTGAGTCCTTTGGCTGTACTTTCGAGGGGATACAGCATATGCCAGAAGGTGGATGACCAGAAAATTGTGTCGAGAATAGAAGACGTTGAGGTCGGACAGCATGTAAAAATAATTTTTATGGACGGCTATCTACTTTGTTCAGTGAAAAGCAAAGAGAAAAAAGGAGAGGAAGGGAATGCCGGAATATAAATACGAAGATGCTATTGCCCGCCTGGAGGAAATTATCGAAAAGCTGGAAGGAGGGAACCTTTCTTTAGAAGAATCGTTGTCTCTTTTTGAGGAAGGAGTAAAACTCACGAAAATTTGCACGAAAATATTAGATGAAGCCGAAGGGCGCGTGCAGGTATTGATAAAAGATCTCAATGGCCAGATTGATTTTAAAGACTTTGATGGAGGGTGCGCATAGAATTGCAAAGTTTTGAAATTGAACTAAATGAAATCAGGGTAAAAATAGAAAAGGCACTGGACGACTTTTTGCCGAAGTCCGACGAATACCCGCCTAAAATCCACGAAGCCATGCGCTACAGCACCTTTAACGGCGGAAAGAGGATAAGGCCGATTCTAACAATAAAAGCCGCCGAATTGTTTGGACTGCCGGGAGAGAAAGTGTTGCCGACGGCCTGCGGAATAGAAATGATCCACACTTATTCTCTCATCCACGACGACTTGCCAGCAATGGACAACGATGATTTCAGGAGGGGGAAACCCACCTGTCACA
The DNA here is from genome assembly GCA_003242255.1 of Bacillota bacterium. GTDB lineage: Bacteria > Bacillota > Thermosediminibacteria > Thermosediminibacterales > Thermosediminibacteraceae > Fervidicola. The sequence goes on along the minus strand of QGUT01000132.1, from coordinate 925 downwards.
AAGTCTTCGGGGAAGCCGTAGCACTGCTGGCCGGAGATGCATTGCTGACCCTGGCTTTCAAAACCATAGCCAAAAATGCTGAAATTGAAGGCATATCGTTGAAAGCGGTAATGGATGTCATAGATAGAATATCCCTGGCCTCCGGAAGCCTCGGAATGATAGGCGGGCAAACGGTAGATATTTTGTCGGAAGGAATAAAAATCGACGAAAGAACATTGCTTTATATAGATAATCACAAAACCGGTTGCCTCATAAGGGCCTCTTTATGGTCCGGAGCAAGGCTGGCTGAAGCCCCGGCGTCGGAACTTGATAAAATAGACCAGCTCGGAAAAAAGATCGGCCTTATTTTTCAAATAGTAGATGACCTTTTAGATCTACACGGCGACGAGAAAAAACTAGGAAAACCTGTAGGGAGCGACGTCAGAAACAAAAAAAGTACTTTTTTGAGCGTTTACGGCTATGAAAAATCCAGAGAGTTGGTGAAAGTTCTTTCGAACGAAGCAAAAGAAATGGCGCGCGAATTTAAAAACAGCAGCTTTCTCATGCAGTTGATCGATTTTCTGGTAGAAAGACAGCATTAATCGTTTAATTGTTTTTAGCAAGATGCCATGAAACAAAGCGATATTTGAAGGCGGGGAATTATTTTTGTTATAATATACTCTAGTAACCGAGGAAGTATTTAAGGTGGAACAGGTGGTGCAGTATTCTAGTCGGAATTCCCTTCTCTGAAGACGGGGCTAAAAATCCGTCAATGGCACATCGATGAAGTTCCTTGTGCTGGCTTTCGACGCCCAGTCGGGGGTTGGTGCAGGGAGTAAGGGAATGGGGCAACCTGCAAAGGCATGCAGGCACGACCCTATTCCCGTGGAGACCCAAGTGCGTGATGGAAAACGAAAGGCTTTTTTTTAGGCTTTGGGGCGTAAAC
>QGUT01000131.1 GCA_003242255.1 Bacillota bacterium | reverse complement strand
TAGTAGTTCAGCCCATACCCGAAGGCCTGGTATCCAAACTCAATGAACAGGATGGATTGTACACCCTGATCCTCAGAGGGCTGAAAGACGGCAAGCCTACGGAGTTAAAAGAGATAATAAGTTCGGTAAGCCGGGGCATCAACCCCTATACCCAGTGGGACGAGTATCTGAAATGTGCCGAAAACCCCGATATGGAATTTGTAATATCGAATACTACCGAAGCGGGCATCGCCTACGATAAAAACGACAGCCTCGACAAAAAACCTCCTGTATCATTCCCCGGAAAACTCACAGCTTTCCTGTACCACCGGTTTAAACATTTTAACGGAGATCCCTCGAAGGGCATGGTCATAATCCCCTGCGAACTGATCGACAGAAACGGCGACAACTTGAAGAGGATTGTCCTTAAGCTTGCCGACGACTGGAATTTACCCGAGGAATTCAAGGCATGGGTTAAAGAACACAACATCTTCCTGAACACGCTGGTCGACAGAGTGGTTACCGGCTATCCGAAGGATGAGATAAATGATATCCAGGCTAAATTGGGCTACGAGGACCAACTGGTGGATACCGGCGAACTGTTCCACCTGTGGGTTATAGAAGGGCCCAGGGAACTTTCCGAAAGGCTCCCCTTTACGAAAGTGGGCCTCAACGTGATATGGACCGATGACATGACTCCGTACAGGACAAGGAAGGTCCGGATTTTGAACGGTGCCCACACTTCATCGGTTCCGGCGGCGTTCCTGTACGGCCTGGAGACTGTCGGAGAGATGATGGACCACGAAGTAATGGGAGAGTACGTAAGGCAGATCATATACGAGGAAATAATTCCGTCCATCGATCTTGACGAAAAGATGCTCACCGAGTTTGCCGATTCGGTGGTAGAGCGGTTCCGCAACCCGTATATAAAACACTACCTGATAAGCATTCTCCTCAACTCTTCTTCCAAGTTCAAGGCGAGGGTTCTGCCTTCCATAATTGAGTACCACCAGCGGTTCGGCAAGCTTCCCGAAAAGCTCACCTTCTCTTTTGCCGCCCTGATAGCCGTATATAAGGACGGCAAGGTGGAAGGCACATCCATGAAAGCCCGGCGGGAAAAGGGAGAGTTCATCATGAAGGACGACCTGCCGGTGCTGGAATTCTTTGAAAGCACCTGGAAGAAATTTGACGGCAGCCGGGAATCAGCCCTGGAAGTGGCAAAAGCCGTCCTGGGCAATAAGGCCCTTTGGGATGAGGATTTGAACGAAGTACCGGGCCTCACCGAAAAGGTGGGAGATTACCTTTACCAGATAGCCGCCCAGGGCATAAGGGCCACCGTAGATCGGCTCGTGAAAGGAGTCGATCGCTGAATGAAGGCCCTAATCATAAACCCCCTGGATGATGTGGCGGTGGCCCTTGAAAACATAAAGAGGGGAGAGACCCTTACTTTCGGGTCCCTCTCCGTCACCGCCCTGGAAGATATCGACAGAGGCCACAAGATAGCTTTGAGGGATATCAAAAAGGGCGAGAATGTGGTGAAGTACGGTTTTCCCATAGGCCATGCCTACTGCGACATCAGAGCCGGCGAGTGGGTGCACTCGCACAATTTAAAAACCAACCTGGGCGAAATCCTAGAGTACGAATATAACCCCCAGCCGGTTGGAAATTCGGCTCCGGCGCGGTGCGACAGGACCTTCAAAGGATACCGGAGGAAAAACGGAAAAGTAGGGGTGCGGAACGAAATCTGGATCATTCCGACCGTAAGCTGCGTAAACAGAAACGCGGAACTGATAGCCCAGCGGGCCAGAGAAGCGTTTAAAGATGTCGGCGGCATAGACGGCATCTACGAGTTTAAACACCCGTACGGTTGTTCCCAGCTAGGGACCGACCAGCTCAACACCCAGAAGATCCTGGCCGATCTGGTGAATCACCCCAACGCCGGCGGAGTCCTGGTGCTGGGACTGGGCTGTGAAAACAACAATGTGCAGGAATTCAAAAAAGTGCTGGGCGCGTACGATCCTGACCGGGTGAAATTCCTGGTAGCCCAGGAAGTGGAGGATGAAATCGAAGCGGGAGTCCAGCTCATAGGGGAACTGGTGGAATACGCAGCCCAGTTTAAGAGGGAGGAATGCCCGCTTTCGGAGCTGGTGGTCGGGCTCAAGTGCGGAGGGTCCGACGGCTTTTCCGGGATTACGGCTAATCCCCTGGTAGGGGCCTTTTCGGACAGGCTAATAGCCTGCGGAGGCAGCACGGTGCTCACCGAAGTTCCGGAGATGTTTGGCGCCGAGACCATACTCATGAACAGGGCGAAAGACAGGGAAACTTTCGAGAAAATAGTAAACTTAATAAATGATTTCAAAGAATATTTCATGGGATACAATCAGCCCATATATGAAAATCCGTCGCCGGGCAATAAAAAAGGCGGTATTACCACTCTCGAAGAAAAATCGTTGGGCTGCACCCAAAAAGGCGGCACCAGCCAGGTGGTGGACGTTCTGGAATACGGGGATACGGTGAAAGAAAAGGGATTGAACCTCTTAAGCGGCCCGGGCAACGACATGGTGGCGTCCACGGCGCTGGCGGCAGCTGGGTGCCAGATAATTCTCTTTACTACCGGCCGGGGGACGCCTCTGGGCACTGCCGTGCCTACCGTGAAGATTGCCACCAACAGCGAGATTTTTAAGAAAAAACCCCACTGGATGGACTTCAATGCGGGGAGACTCCTCCTGGGCGAGACTATGGAAAAGCTGGCGGAAGAGCTTTTCGAGTACGTCATCCAGGTGGCTTCTGGTATGGCCACCAAATCGGAAATGATGGGTTTCCGGGAGATCGCCATATTTAAAAACGGCGTGACTTTGTGAATTTTTTTCGAGGATGTAAGGAGATGGTGATTTTGAAAAAGGGCTGGGAAGAATTCTGTAAAAAAGCGGCGTTCGAAAAACTTGCTTTGGAGGAACTGAAAAGGGAAGCCGAAACCGGCTTCGACGCATATCAGGTTTATCCCGAATCCATCAATGTTTTGGAGGGCTGCCTTCTCTTTCTGGCAAGGACCGATGAAGGCAAGAAACTGGTCGTCATGAAAGACGGGCCGTCTCGGCTTTTCGAGGATTTCACCGGCGAGACCTTAGAGCTAGAAGGAAAAGAGATAAAGCTGGCCCCGCTCGATCACTCCAATGCCGTGGCCATTAGAAAATGGTTCCCCTTTACAGCTCCGGTGGCCTTCGGGAAAGAAGGCACCAGCATAGGGCTCGGAGACCGGTTGGGAGTGGCATCGCCGGGACACCTCCGGATTATAAAAAAGACGAAGGTAAGGCCGGTGCTGGCCCAGCAGTCCATAAGGGAACTTACTCTCACGCAGAGGACTTACGAAGATGTGCTCGACGCGGCCACCTGGGCGGTGTTTCAGGAGGGATACCGGTCGGGTTTTTCGGCCGATGGCGATCATCTGAAGACCGAGGCAGAAGTAAAAATGGCTCTCGAGCTCGGCTTTACCATGATAACTCTGGACTGCTCGGAAAAGATCAACAACGGGGCCTCCTCTATGCCGGAAGACCAGGTCGAGAGAGAGTATCAAAACTTGCCTGAAGAATACAGAAATGCAATAGAAACCGATTACTTAGGCAGGGAATTTTCGGTTCAGGATTTTAAAATTACTTTTGACAAAATCGAACTGCAGCGGATAGCCTTGATTTACGGGGAAGCGATGTCGTTTATAAAACACATTTACTTTGATTTGATAAAACCTGCCGGCCGAGCGGTGGATTTTGAGGTTTCCATTGACGAGACCTTAACTCCCACCACTCCCCAGGCCCACTTTTTCGTGGCATCGGAGCTTCAAAAAATGGGAGTGGAGGTCACCAGCCTTGCCCCCAGATTTTGCGGCGAATTCCAAAAGGGCGTGGACTACATCGGCGATCTTACGCAATTCGAAAAGGAGTTTAAGGTACACGCTGCGATTGCGGACCACTTTGGATATCGCTTGAGCATCCATTCCGGCAGCGACAAGTTCAAGGTATTTCCAGTGATAGGGAAGTATACTAAGGGCAGGGTGCATGTAAAGACGGCTGGGACCAACTGGCTGGAGGCTTTGAGGGTCATCGCCGGCAAGGAACCGGCACTTTTCAGGGAAATATATGAATTTGCCCTTAAAAACTTTGACGATGCTAAGAAATACTATCATGTTAGCGCCGATCCTGCCGCTGTCCCCGATGTAAAAAACATGCCCGATGAGGAGTTGCCGCAGGTTTTGGCCCAGAACGACGCCCGGCAGATACTCCACATAACATACGGCTCTATTCTGACCGCAAAGGACGAAAGGGGCAATTACCTTTTCAAAGACCGCATATACAATGCTTTAGGAGACTACGAAGAGGATTACTACGAAGCCCTGGAAAAACACATCGGCAGGCATTTAAGCTCGCTCGGTGTCGTTTAATAAATGCATGTTCTGGCGGAGGAAAGG
>QGUT01000130.1 GCA_003242255.1 Bacillota bacterium | reverse complement strand
TTGCTGCAGCCTGCCGGAAGCTTGGCATCGTTCATGAACGAATACCGGTAAAGACCCCAAACTTAAATGCCCATATTGAAGCCTTCCATTCAATTCTTGAAGATGAATGCTATAGCCGACATCAATTTGCAAGCTACGCGGAAGCCTATGAACAGATTTCCTGGTATATGGATTAATTTGTATCATTTTGCATTACTATCTTCAACTGTTACCAGCCTCCTTTTACCGAGAAAAAATAAGTTTAAGATATAAAAAAGCCGTGCTTTTTCTGCACAGCCCAGATGGTAGAAGCACCGTTTTTAGAATAAAAAGCCAAAATTTAAAGCCCGCTCAAAGAGCGGGCTCCCATTTTATCTCATTCGTTTTACTTCCTCCACCAGGTGCCTGACCCTTTCCGGATCCACCGGATTTTTCACTATACCGTCTTTTTTAATATAAGAACCAACAATTATACCATCCGCATATTCTAACAAACTACTTACATTTTCGGCGGTTACTCCACTTCCGACAAGTAATGGAACATCAGGGGCACATCGCTTTACAAACTTAACTTCGTCCACAGAAGGGTTCTGTCCCGTTTGCAAACCCGTCACTATTATTGCGTCTGCACCCGCCGAGACGGTTTCTTTCAGGTCCAATGAAAGGTCCTGGCTGGTCATAGGATAGGTGTGCTTTACATTTATATCCGCAAAAATCAAAGTCTTTGCTCCCAACTTGGCACGGTAGCGCATAAGCTCTGGCGCCTTAGCAAGGGTTAACCCAAAAGGTCCCATCCTGTTTTCTACAAAGGCCTCGACCCTTATAAATTCCGCACCGCAAACATAAGCTATCGCAATTTCCTCCTTTGCGCAGTTGAACTGAAAATTGACACCGATGGGTATAGTAGCTTCGCGCTTTAATCCAGCTACTATTGCGGTCATGGAAAGCACTGTCTCTAGAGGATTTTCGGTGGTATAGGGCACATCGGAAAAATTCTCCACTATGGCCCCGTGGGCCCCGCCTGCTTCTATAGCCTTTAAATCCTGGAGGGCGCTTTCGTAAACCTGCTCTAAGTCGCCTTCAAAGTTCGGGGAACCCGGTAGCGGCTTTAGGTGTACCATGCCGATAACTATTTTTTCCCTCGGGAAAATATCGTAAAAATTTTTCAAACTAATTCATCTCCCAATCTCCAGAGTTTTTTTGCGTTCTGATAAAAGATGGCTTTCCTCATCTCATCGGTTAACGTCAATGCTTTAAATTTTTCCATTTCGCTTCCTATGTATTTATACGGCCAGTCGGAACCGAAGATAATCCTTTCAGGACCTAAATCCTGCAAGGCCTTTTCCAGCACCGGCAATTCGTGCTGGCCGGAGGTCTCGACGTATATATTAGGCAGTCTCTTCGCACATTCGATGCACCCGTATCCGAAATCGTAGTAACCTATGTGCGCAAAGACAAACGTCACATCCGGGTGCTTTTCGGCCACCGTTGCCCATTGCTGCGGAAGGCTAAGCGTCGCAGTGCCCGTATGGGTCAGGATAGGGACTTTATAAGGCTCGATGGCTTTTATAACTTCATCCAGCTGCGGGCAGTTGTCCGGGTAGTAGCCGTGCTTCCACGAATGAAATTTTATTCCTTTCATGTTCAAGTCCTTCAGGCACCGGTGAACCTCCTCCACAGCTTTTGGATCCCGTGGATTTATATACCCGTAGCCGACTATTCGGTCAGGGTATTTTGCCACAGCTTCCGCCACCGTATCGTTTTGCTCTCTCATATCTACGCCTGCCAATACCGAAAGTCCCGCTTTTTCAATACCGAAATAATCCATCGCCGAAATTAGGTCATCGACAGTGAACTTCTTCCCCTGGCTGGTGGTACCAAAATGTACGTGAAAATCATATATCATTTTTTTCCACCTCTTTAATCAACCAAGTATATTAAGGTAAACCCCTATAACTCCGAGCACCATGAGCAAGAACATCAGAGTTACCGCAGATACCTTCTTCCGAGTCATCAGGTAATACATGATCAACGTAATGCCGAGGGGAAGAACGCCGGGCATTAAGCCATCCAGCGTCTCCTGAAGTTTTATCACCGTATCGCCGGCTTTGTAGGCGACAACGGTTTTCACATTTACCACCTGGGGGATAAAACCGCCGATCACTACGAGCGCCGCCACACCGGCAAGCTCCGTTAACTTGGCTATAAGCCCCGATTTTTGAAGATCCGCTACCATCCGCACTCCCTGCTCGTAACCCTTGAACACTCCGTAATACCTAATCCCAAGGGTGATTATTGTCATACCGATCAAAAATATTATAGGTCCGATAATACTTCCTTGCATTGCCAAAGCCGCAGCAAAACCGGCCAGTATTGGCCTAGCGGTGCCGTTTATCAGGCTGTCCCCCAAGGCAGCTAGAGGCCCCATCAGCGCTGTCTTTACGGCATTAATGCTCTCGGGATCTATATCTTTTTTTGTAGCGTATCGTTCTTCCATTGCCGCAGCAATGCCTATGGGTATTGCCGATACCATGGGCTGCGTCAGAAAAAGCTCCATATGGCGTTTTAAAACCTCCGCCCGCTCCTTTGGAGTTTTATAATACTTTCGTATAACGGGAATCATGGCGTTTGCAAAGCCCATTGCTTGATGGCGCTCGAAGTTAAGAGCACTTCGGATAAAAATTTGCCTTAAAAAAATGCTCCACAAATCTTTCCTTGTCAACCTTTCAGCAGACCGCTCATCAGTCATACTAACCTCTCCCCTCACATCCGTGGGCTCTCCACGTACTTTTGACTTCCCATAAAATGAGAATGGAGTGCCGCAGCGGTTATGGCCAAAAGACCTATGCCCAAAATATTTATTTTCAAATACGCCGACGCTATAAAACCTATTGCAAAATACGGCCAAAGATATAGCGCTTTTATCGACTTTAGCAAGAGGGCAAATCCAACTGCACCGATCATTCCGCCACCCACAGCAAGGCCCTGGATTATTTTTGCCGGAATCATATCGATATAAGGCTTAACGAAGGTTGGGCCGTAGTACACCGCAAGAAATGCTGGAAGCCCGTAAAAAATGAAATTCATCAAAAGAGGCAGTGTATTCATCAGCGTCAAACCTCTAAGATTCCCTTCTGCGGCATATTTGTCCCCGCGATGCAGGAAAAATACATTGACGACGGTATACTGGAGAGTTGTCACAACCTGACCAATCAACGCCACCGGAAGGGCCGTAGCAACGGCTATATCGGCTCCCTTGCCCGTCAATATTGCAAAAGCTGTGGCAATAGCCGAACTCAGCGTTGGGTCCGGCGGTACCGCCGTTCCAACAAAAACCACTGCAAGGAACATAAGTTCCACCGTAGCCCCCACCAGCAGGCCTGTTTTTACGTCTCCAAGAATAAGTCCCACCACAGGCCCAGTTATAATAGGGCGCGTCGTCTGAAATTGAAAGGTCTGTTCGTCAATAAGACCCCAGGTCACCCAAAGGGCTACCAGTAATGCCTTCAGAAACATCGCGCAATCTATCCCCTTTCATTTAATTAATGAAAAAAGCGGAATTGGCCTATCGCTAGGTACAACTCTCACCTCCAGTTCTATACCAAGGGAATCCAATTCTTTAAAATTCGATATATCGTCATCGCCCACCCATATGGATTTGTAAATTTTCTTTTTTGCCGGATGCATGCTTAGATTACCGACATTTATTGATTTTACAAAAATTCCCTTTTTCACCAGCGCTAAGGCCTGGGCTGGGCCTTTTACCAGCACCAGCGCCCTTCCCGAATTTTCGGGATTTTGCAAAAATGCTGCAGCATCCTCAACTTTAAATATTTTTAAAATTATATTTGGCGGCGTCGCCATCTCCAGCATCATCCTTTGCAGGTCGTCCTTTACCGTTCCATCGTCAGCCACCACGATGGTATCGACTCCAAGGTCAGAAATCCACGCGGAAGTAATCTGTCCGTGAATTAGCCGGTCGTCAATCCTCACTAACCGGATATCAACCAAAAATTTTCCCTCCCATCAAATCGGAATAAAACTTTATACCGGATACAGCTACGGATTTTACAGCTTCGACCAATTCTTTTAAACTTTTCTTCCTTTTATGTGTACACGCTTCTATAACCATTGGCAAATTCATGCCGGTCACTATATCCAGAGGGATTGTAATTTCCCTGGTTGCGATAAGCCCTGCGCACGAATTAAAAGGAGTCCCACCGAACAAGTCGGCAAAAATAAGCACGCCCTCTCCGTCATATACTTTCAATACAGCCTCCCTGACCCTTTCTCGAAAGGACTCCATTCCTTCACCAATATGTAACCCCACAGCTTCTACTCCATCCTGCTGGCCCATTATCATTTCAAGAGTTTTCAAAAGCTCCACCGCTAAATTTCCGTGGGATACCAGCACTATTCCAGGCAAAAAATTTCACCTCCTCTAAACCTAAATAAGCTCAAAAATAATAATACGCTATAGCAT
>QGUT01000129.1 GCA_003242255.1 Bacillota bacterium | reverse complement strand
GTCCTTGAAGGACGCCAGCATCTTGGGGTTCATCTTCTTCCGCTCGGCCTCTTCCCTCACGTTGTCCGGATTGGCGTCCTTGTTCACCGGGTTGTTCTTGCCCTTGCCGGCCACCAGGACTTCAAAGCCCATGGCGTCGGCGAAGTCGTAGAGCTCCTTTATGGCCCCCGGTTCGTCGCCGGCCGACACGGTATAAACGACTCCGGCGCTGTCGGCCATTTTCTTAAGGATGGGCCCGACGGTGACGTCGGTCTCCACGTTCAGCATCACTATGTGCTTGCCGTTATATATGGACTCCAACGCTATCTGGGCTCCCACTTCCGGCACGCCGGTGGCATCGATCACCACGTCTATGGGAAGGCTTTTCGTGACAGCGCTGAAATCCTCGGTCACGGCGAACTTGCCCCGGCGGACGATCTCCTCCACCTCCGAAGGGGTCCTCGCCGTCAATACGTCGTCCGGCGAAACGCCTGCGGCGATGTAGGCTTTTCTCGCCTCGTCCAGCCGGATGTCGCAGACCGCTGCGACCCGCATGCCCTTCATGCAGAAGACCTGGCTCACCAGGCCCAGGCCCATCTGGCCGGCGCCTATGAGCCCCACGTTTATCTTCTTCCCGCTTTCCTCCAGTTCCAGAAGTTTAGTGTTCAGGTTAAGCATCCTATATTGCCCCTTTCTTTAATTTAATTGGCATTCTTACTGCCCTTTTAATATTAAGATCTTATCTCCCACCCGGAAATCCGGCGGAAGTTTTTCTTCCAGGTGGATGTTGCCGGGAAGTTCGGCCTCGCTTCTTCCGTCGAACTTGAGGCACACGTGCCCGATGTTTTTTAAGTTCCTGTTGGCCACCTCCCCCACGGCCGTTATTTTGTATTCCGTTCCATTCAAGAGGAAGATGTCTCCTGGAGCCACTTCTTCCAGGAATTTCCCGCCCCGGTGGACCACCGAGATTTCTTTAAGTTCCAGCGGAGCGCTTTCGTCGAAAAGGATGACCATGTTCTGGCCTTTAAATTCCTCCACCAGGTCCCCTATGAAGACTATGGTGGCTTCGTATTTTTTCATACAATTCCTCCTTCTCCGAAATCTCCTCCTATGAAAGGTTATGGCGCCTGCGAGGCGCCATAACCGGATATGCTTTTTTTATGAGTAAAGTCCGAAGCTGAAAAGGTAAGCAATGAGCACCGCCAGGGGACCCGTGATGAGGCGGGATACCAGAATGGCGGCCACGCCTATCTCGACGGTCTCCGGCTCCGCTTCTCCGAGGCTCAGGCCTACAGGGATGAAGTCGCAGCCCACCTGCGGGTTTATGGCAAAGAGCGCGGGCAAGGCGTACTGCGGCGGCACGTTGCCCTTGCCTATTTCCACCCCTACCAGCACACCCACCACCTGGGCTATGACGGCGCCGGGGCCGAGCAGGGGCGAGAGCACCGGCAGAGCGCACACTACGGATATGAGCAGAAGGCCCGGCAGGGTCCCCGCCAGGGGAGAGATGACGTTGGCTATCCAGTTTCCAATACCCGATTTCAGGATGATTCCTATGAGCATGGCCACGAAGGCCATAAAGGGCAGGATGTTCTTGATTATCTGGTCTATGGTTTCACGGCCGGCCTGGTACATCTTGCCTACAGCGCCGCCCATTCCGCGGCCGATCTTCTCGATCAGCCCCATCTGCCTTTTGGCGTTGCCGTTCTGGGGTTTAGCTGCGGCCGCTTTTTCCGCTTTCGGCTCCGCATCGCGGACTATGGCCTTTTCGGCTTCCGCTCCTTCGGCCAATTTCACATTTTCCGGCTTTACCCCTGACACGTATATGTCGGCGGTGATGTACTGGGCTAAGGGGCCCGCCTGCCCTACAGGGGTGAGGTTGATGGTCGGTATCCTCTTCTTGGGATACACGCCGCACCGGGCGGTGCCTCCGCAGTCGATTATGACGCAGCAGATCTCCTTTTCCGGGACCGACATTTTGAAGCCGTCTACCGCAACCCCGCCCGTCAGTTCTGCGATCCTCCGGGCTACCTCATCGATGCCTCCGCCGGTTATCGACACGATCTTGTCCCGGCCCTCTTCCGGCTTTATCACGAGGGGGCCTCCCCAACCACCTGGACCCTTTTCAATCTTCACAGCTTTATATGCCATATTTCAGCCCTCCTATGCCAAATCTCTCTGTCTCATCATTCGAATGGTCAGCCTCTCGGTCACAACCCCGCGGATGAAGATTACGATGATGCCGACTAAGAAGTACCTTACCGCCAGGTCTCCCAGGGGAAGGCCGAGCTGCTGGATTCCCTGGGCTATGCCCATGTAGACGAAGAGTTCCGCCGGGTTGGCATGGGGGAAAAGTCCGGTTATGGGGTGGACGAAGGAAACGGCTGCGTCGTAAAAGGCGGGTTTATACTTCTCCGGCAGGAACCGGCCGAAGGTATAAGCCATGGGGTTGGTGAGGAAAAATACTGCCAGCACCGGCATCACGGTGTAGCGAAGAAGGGTGTACTTGCCCGCTTTCTGGGCTAAACTGTTTATGCGCTCCTGTCCTACGAATTTGATGAATGCGTTTACTGCCGTCATCAAAGTGACCAAGGTTGGAAGAATTCCGCTTACGAGACCAACAAACGTTTTGCCGCCTTCCTGAAAGAGGCCGATGAAACCCTGGGCAATATTGGCCAATGCCTCCACAAAATTCACCTCCAAATTTTTTAAAAAATTTCAAAAGGGCTATTTATTTTTCTCTCACACCACCTCCATTTTTATTATGCTTCCAGCATTTTCAGGGCACTTTCTATGGCTTTCCTCTCGCTGCTCATTTCCAAAGTAGCGAGATAGATGGGAAGCTCCTTCAGGTAAAGGCCTTTTATGTCTTTAAACTCCCTGAACCTTGCAAAAACGCTCATCCCCGACATCTTGTACGCCTCGGCGATCTTCCCTTCCCCATCGACGGCGATCAGGACGATGCATCCCGGGGAAAGGCGCCCCTTCGAATTGCCCAGGCCCACCCGGCCCTTCTTCTTGAGTTCTCTCAATTTTTCCCTGAGGTTTTTTATCTGAAAATATGTGAGCAGCCCCTGGAGAATCCATACGGCCGCCAGTATTCCCACCAGCTTTACGGTCATCGAACCACTCCTGAACATTTGTTAATTACAATATCATATGTTCTTTATATTAAAAATATCATATTTAATATATTGTGTCAATATTTGTGACAATTTGTACAAAAAAATATAAGGCCGGGCAGGGCCTTACTCTAATCCCGCCAGATAGCGGGCAGTCCTTTCGTCGGTAACTAACACCTTCAAATAGCCGCCCTTCAGAGCGGCCAGAACGGCCTCCATCTTGGCCGGACCTCCCGCAATCCCGACGACCACGGGAATTCTTTTGACGTCCTCCAGGGTAACAGCGATGACCCGGTCGTTCAGTTCGGGGCAGCAGGGCCTCCCTTCTTCGTCGAAAAACCGGGAGCACATATCGCCCCTGGCCCCTGACTTTTTTAAAAGCTCCAGCTCTTTTTTGGAAAAATAGCCGGTCTCGAGCATGGTGGCGTTGGGGTCCAAGGGGGAGCCTATGCTGACCAGAGCCATGTCCACCCTGCTCGCCGTCTCCAGCACCCTGGCTATGTTTTTATCGGAAAGGAGGATGTTTTTAACTTCGACGCTTTCCACCATGGCCGGCGCGTGAAGCAGCATCCATTTTGCTCCGAAGCGCTTGGCCAGGTTCATCACGATCTGGTTGGAGTGGACGTCCATGCTGCTCTGGCCCACGCCTCCCACCATGGGGACGAAGGTCACGTCCAGCGCTGGGGCGTTCTTTATGTATTCGGGGACATGGCGGAGCACCGTCCCCCACGAGACGCCGACCAGGCTTTTGTCTTTAATATTTCTCACGAGAAACTCAGCCGCCGCTTCGGCCAGCATCCGCTTTAAGCCTTCCCCTTCTTCGTACGGGGTTATGATGACCTCTTTAAGCCCGAAGCGCTTTTCCAGGATTTCTTCCAGCTTGGCAAAGCTGCCTTCGTAATTTATCTTAATTTCCACTACTCCTTCTTCCCGGGCCCTGGCGAGGAGCCTCGAAACCGAAGGCCTGGAGATCCCCAGCCTATCGGCGATCTCCTGCTGGGTCTTGTTTTCGTCGTAGTACATGTGGGCTATCTTGATCAAAAGCCGCCTGTCCCTCGAAATATTCAAAGGTGCCACCTCTTTATCATCGGTTCATAAAATGAGAAAATGTTCGAGTTTATTATAGACTTTATCACACTCCCTGTCAACAGTTGCAATGGATTATATTCGGGTGCTGGACTATAATTTATTGTAAAGGTTTTGGGCAAATTCAGGATATTTACCTGTTTATTTCTCTTTTAAGTTCAACACAAGTTATCTAATTTGCAAGTTTGCTATTTTCTTCATCCCGTTCCTCGCCAGGGAAAGGAGCCATTTCGCCTCTTCCACCTTCAAGGCATAAATCATGGCAAAATAAAAGACAGCCCCGAGCCCGACTACAATTCCCAATGCCATTAATCCCAGCAACCTGCTTG
>QGUT01000128.1 GCA_003242255.1 Bacillota bacterium | reverse complement strand
AAAAGACAAGTTCCCGGAAAATATCAAAGACGTGTCCGCCGAAGAAGTGTCGGCCATGGAACAGGCCCTGATCCAGGAAGGCATGCCTGTAGAAGAAGTCCAGAGGCTCTGCGACGTACACGCTTCCATTTTCAAGGAAGCGTTAGAGCAAAAACCGAAGCCCTCGGCAGTTCCCGGCCACCCGCTCCACACCTTTTTTAGGGAAAACCGGGCCCTGGAGGAATTGATAGAAAAGGAGATAAATCCCCTTCTGGAAGAGCTAAAAAACTCAACTTCCGACACAGAAAAAGATACAGCCCTGAGGCTCCTCGAAAAGGTGAACCTCCTTTTCGACGTGGAAAAACACTACAAGAGGAAGGAAGAACTCCTCTTCCCTTACCTCGAAAAATACGGCATTTACGGGCCTTCCAAGGTGATGTGGGGCGTCGACGACGAAATAAGGGAAGACCTCAGACAGTTGAGGGAGATGCTTTACAACTACAGTTCCGAAGATAAGGTTCAAATATTGGAAAAAACCAGGGAGCTTTCAGACAAGGTCAAGGAAATGATATTCAAAGAGGAAAAGATCCTCTTCCCCACCGCCGAGCAGAAACTCACCGAAGACGAGTGGTACCAGATTTACAGGTCCGAAGATGAAATAGGCTACTGCCTGGTGGAGCCCGAAGCCGAGTGGAAGCCGGCCAGGGCGGACCTGGAAAATACGGTAGAAGCCATCGCAGACGACACCACGAAGGGGTTTATAAAGTTCCCCACCGGGGTGCTCACTCCCAAAGAGATTGAATTGATATTCAACCATCTTCCTGTAGATATCACCTTCGTCGACAAAGATGATACCGTCAGGTATTTTTCGGCAGCTAAAGACCGTATTTTTACCAGGCCCAGAACCGTCATAGGAAGAAAGGTTCAAAACTGCCATCCTCCGGCGAGTTACCCCGTGGTGGAAAAAATCCTAAAAAATTTTAAAGAGGGCAAAAAGGACTCAGAGGAATTCTGGATAAACATGAAGGGCAAATTGATCTACATAAGGTACTTGGCCGTGAGGGACGAAGAAGGAAAGTACGTCGGGACCCTGGAAGTCACCCAGGAAATAAGCGGCATCAAGGAACTTCAGGGCGAAAAAAGGCTTCTAGAGGATTAAAAAAGCCGCCCAGCGGGGCGGCTTTTCTATTTTAGGACCTTTCGAAAAAGATGGCGATGGTTCCCGGTCCTGCGTGGGCGCCAATGACGGGGCCTACCCAGGAAATCAACACATCTTTGGGGTTGAACCTCTCCCTTATTTCTCTCTCCAGTTCTTTCGCGCTTTCTTCATCATCGGCGTGGCTTATCCCCACCACCTGCTCTTCCAGATTTTTGGCCCTTTCAGCCATAATATCCAGCATTTTCTTCAAGGCGTTCTTCTTTCCCCTGACTTTTTCCAGGGGTTCTATGGCTCCGTCGACAATATGCAGGATCGGTTTGATGTTCAAAAGCCCGCCTACGAAGGCCTGCGCAGCCGAAAGCCTTCCTCCCCTCTTCAGATGGTCGAGGGACTCTACGACAAATATATGTTCTATCCTGCCGGCGTAGGACTCGGCTACTCTCGCTATCTCTTCCGGCGGATAGCCTTCCAGGGCCATTCGGGCCGCTCTCATGACTATCATGCCGAGCCCCAGGCTTGCGCTCTTCGAATCGACAACTATCACCTTTTCGGGGTCGGGCATGTTTTTTCTCGCAACTAAAGCAGCTTCATAGCTTTTGGTGAGCTTCGATGAAAGGCCTATGACTATCGGCGTTATTCCCTTATCCAGGCACTCTTTAAAACACTCCATAAACTTAATCATGTTAACCTGCGAAGTGGTGGGAAGTATCTTCCCATTCCGCATTAAGCCGTAATACTCTTTGATATCGAGGTCGGAGAGGTCCTTTTCGGGGTTGTCCTTCAACGCCACCGGCATTTCCATCACTTTAATCGGCAGGTCTTTTGAAATACCTTCGGGAAGATCGCAGGAACTGTCTGTTACTATTAAAGTTTTGATCATTATTTTCCTCCTTTCGCAGTGTTTTCACGCCAATAATCGGTCCTGTTGACCTTTTCAAACCCTGTAAAAGTGTAGTCTATGACGTCGAACTCATAGCCTTCGCCCTGCAGGTATTCGATTATCCAGGGCAGTATTTCCACCGTATCCTTCTTAGAATCCATATCGTGCAGGAGCAGCACCACCGGATTTTTGCCCTTCGTCGTCATCCTCACCGCTTCTTTCATCTGCTCCTTTGTCAGGGGAGGTGTGGATGCATCGCCGGCGGAAGCGTTCCAGTCCACGTAGATGTACCCTTCTTCCTTTACTTTTTCCGCTATCTCTTTCATTATGTCCTTTCCGCCGTACCTTACGCTGACCAAATTGTCAGAACCCCCGGGAAACCGCACTATATTGGTCCTCGTGCCGGTGGCCTCGTAGATCATCTCTTCCAGTTTTTTGAGGTCCGCCATGAAATTTTCCACCGAGGAGTATATTATCCCGTAGCGGTGGCTGTATGTGTGGTTTCCTATCGCATGGCCCTCTTCTTTGATCATTCTCAGCATCTCACTAAAATTCTTCTTGTTCCAGCCGTTCACAAAAAAGGTGGCTTTCACGTTGTAATTTCCTAATATTTCCAGTATCTTCGGGGTATTTTTGCTGGGCCCGTCGTCAATGGTAAGGTAGGCCACCTTTCCTTTTTTCAACCCGGCTACGGGCGACACGCTTTTGCCAAGAAGCTTTTTCGCCAGCATATTGTTCAATGCTCCATCGTAATGTTCTTCGGGTGTGGTCACCGCTCCTCCTCCGCCGGGTTCGGGGTCGTACACTTCCTCGCCCACTTGAGAGAAGTATCCGTTGCTGTAAAAAGCCAGCGCAGTGCCGAACACCAGCCCCAAAACGGCCGTCAGTACGAACAACAACAGAAGACCCCTTTTGTGTCCAGACTTCATGAAATTATCAGCTTCTTTCTATTTCGATATCTTCAAGATGAAGATATCAATTCCCGACCCTTTTGTAAATAGGTTTATTTTACAAGTTCCTTACAGATCTCTCCTATTTTCTTTTTGAGCACCGGATGGATAAAATCCGGATCTATTTCGGCAGCGGGACCCATCACGAAAATCCTGTTGTGGGCGTCCGGGTGCGGCACCATCAGCCGTTCTTCCCGGATCACCCTGTCTTCGTAAAAGATGAGGTCCAGATCTATATTCCGGGGCCCCCAGCGGATCTTTCTCTCGCGCCCCATCTCCCTCTCTATCTCTATGAGCGCATCCAAGAGCTCCGAAGGCGAAAGTTCGGTCTCCACCAGGCAGACGGCGTTTAAAAACTTGCCCTGCTCCTTATACCCGTAGGGCTCCGTCTCAATAATGGAAGACATCTTTATAATATTTATGCCCCGCTCTTTCATTTTTTCCACCGCTTCGGTGATGTTTTTGCGCCTATCCCCCAGGTTGCTCCCCAGGGCTACGAAAGCCTTTGGCATTTTACCGCCTCCACCAGATCCAGGACCCTTTTATTTTCCTTCACATCGTGCACCCGCACGATTTCCACCCCGTTTAAGGCGCACAGGGCCGTGACGGCAAGGGTCCCTTCCAGCCTCTCCTCGGGAGGCAGACCCCCCAGGGCCTTCCCTATAAAAGTCTTCCTGGACGCCCCTATGAGCAGCGGCTTTTTCAGGCTCCTGAACTCTTTCAGCCTGTTTAAGATTTCCAGGTTATGTTCGTAGCTTTTCCCGAAACCTATTCCGGGGTCCAGGATGATGTTCTCAGGCCTTATCCCGGAGGAAAGGGCAAATTCCATCCTCTCCAAAAAGTATTCGGCAATTTCCCTTATCACATCCTCGTAACTGGGGTTTTGCTGCATATCCTTCGGCGTCCCTTTTATGTGCATGATCACCAGAGGGGCCTTATACTCTGCCGCCACCTTCGCCAGATTCGGGTCAAACTGCAACCCGCTTATGTCGTTTATCACGTCCGCGCCGGCGTCAAGGGCCTCCTTCGCCACTTTTGCTCTGTAAGTGTCGACGGATATGGGAATTAGGGGAAATTCCCGGCGTATGGCCTTTACGGCCGGGACCACCCTCCTTAATTCTTCCTCTTCATCCACCGGCTCGGAGCCGGGGCGGGTCGAGAGACCGCCGATATCCAGGATGTCTGCTCCGTCCTCTATCATGCGGGAAGCGGTTTTGAGGACCTCCTCTTCGCTCTCCTTCCTGGAGCCGGCAAAGAAAGAGTCAGGCGTGACGTTTATTATGCCCATAAGCTGCGTGCGCTCGAAGGTCACCTTACGACCCCAGGGGCTCTCTATGAAATCGAGTTTTCTGTCTTGGAAGTATTTTTTCAATTTTAGCCTAACTTCATTCAGTTCGAAAAAATTTTGTGCTTCTAACTTCTTAATCAGAGCCTGGTACTGCTTCTTGGTCCCCATGAGCAACACGTCGGACCTTTCCACCTTGCAGTTCACCGTGTACCTGTTGACCACCGCATCGCCGCCTAAGGACAGCATCTCCTGCTTTATTATGCTA